>JAIVJN010000394.1 GCA_020200025.1 Acidobacteriota bacterium
ATTCACGAGATCGAGACCTTCATTGGCGTCTTCGTCGGCGCGATCACGTTCACCGGTTCGGTGATCGCATTCGGCAAGCTGCAAGGTCTGATTCGCAGCAAGCCGCTGCTCTTGCCCGGACGCCACTTCCTCAATCTGGGAGCGCTCGCCGCTAGCGTGTTCTTGGCGACCCAGTTCGTGGGCGCGACTGGCGGCGCCGCACTGGTGCCCCTCGTCCTCACGACCATCGTTGCCGGGCTTCTGGGCATCCACATCGTGATGGCAATCGGCGGCGCCGACATGCCCGTCGTGGTGTCGATGCTCAACAGCTATTCGGGATGGGCCGCGGCCGCGGCGGGCTTCATGCTCTCGAACGATCTGCTCATCATCACCGGCGCGCTGGTCGGCTCGAGTGGCGCGATCCTCAGCTACATCATGTGCAAGGCCATGAACCGCTCCTTCGTGAGCGTCATCCTTGGCGGGTTCGGCGCCGACGAGGGAGCGGCGCCGGCGCCGACCGGGGCACAGCCAGCGGGCGAGGTGAAAAGCATCACGCCCGCGGAGACGGCTGAGCTCCTCAAAGAGGCCAAGAGCGTCATCATCGTACCCGGTTACGGCATGGCCGTCGCCCAGGCGCAGGGGCCGCTCTACGAGGTTACCAAGCTGCTCAGGGAGCGCGGCGCCGACGTGCGTTTCGCGATCCATCCGGTCGCCGGGCGGTTGCCCGGTCACATGAACGTGTTGCTCGCCGAAGCCAAGGTCCCTTACGACATCGTCCTCGAGATGGAGGAGATCAATCACGATTTCCCCCGTACCGACCTTGCCATCGTCATCGGGGCCAACGACATCGTCAATCCCGGCGCGCTCGACGATCCCTCCAGCCCGATCTACGGGATGCCCATTCTGGAGGTGTGGAAGGCCAAGACCTGCATCGTGCTGAAGCGCGGCATGGCCAGCGGCTACGCTGGCGTGGAAAACCCGCTTTTCTACAAGGACAATACGCAGATGCTGTTCGGCGACGCGAAGAAGACGGTCGACGACGTGCTGACGGCGCTGCGGCAGGCGGGACTCTCGAAGAGCGCGTAACACGAGACCGGTTTCGTTCTAGAATAGCGGTCCCCTCAGGCTGGGCCCGCACTGGATGGAGCAGACGTCTGCCCGCTCCGCGCCGATCGGTATGTTCGGCGCGGCACCATGGCTCGTTCTTGCGCTCGGCCTTTCCGCGACAACAGCTGCAGCTCTGTACATTCGGGCGGCGGGAGAGGCGGGAGAGGCGGGAGAGCGGCTGCGCGTGCGCGCCGAAGTGCAACGCGCCGCCGATCAGATCAGCCATCGGCTGAAAACCTATAGCGGCGAGCTGGAAGCCGTCGCCGCGTGGTTTGCCACCAACGAGCGTGCCGACGGCGCCCGCTTCCGCGCCTATGTCGAACGCCTCAACCTACAGGACCAGTACCGGGGCATTCAGACGATCGGGTTCTCTCGCCGCCTTAGACCCGCCGACCTCGAAGCCGTGGTGAGTGCGCGGCGGGCGGAAGGTCATCCCGCTTTTCGCATCTGGCCCGAAGGCGAACGCGAGGCCTATGACCCCATCCTGTACGTGGAACCGCTCAATCGTCGCACCGAGTCGACGCTGGGTTTCGACATGTCGACTGACCCGGCACGTCGCGCCGCGATGGAGCGCGCGGTGCAGACTGGCCGCGCCGCCGCCTCTGGCAAACTGAGGGTCATTCAAGAGGTCGACGCCGAGGAGCAGACTGGATTCCTGATCTACGCGCCCGTCTTCCAGCAGTCGGTCAGCGGCGCAGTCGATGCGGCGTCCACGCTGACGGGATTCGTCCACACTACATTTCGCGTCGACCAGCTCCTTGGCGAGATTCTGGGCCCGGACGGCACTCTGGAGCTTTTCGTCTTCGATGGCGCTACGCTGGACGGGACGGCATTGCTCCATGGGCCCGCACTCGAACCAGGCGTGAAGGTCCAGCCGCCCGGGGCGTTGTCGGCGCGCGTCGACGTGGCGGGCCGGCCATGGACGGTCATCGTGCGGCCCCGCGCCGGCGCCGCGCTACCAACCGAGGCGCGCTTCCTACCGTGGGTAGTGGTCGGCGGGACGATGATCAGCTTGGTGCTGTTCGGCTTGAGCCGCGCACAGGTGCGGGCGCAGTCCACCGCACAGGGCGTGCTCGACGATCTGCGCGCATCGGAGGAGCACCTCAGGGAGTCGGAAGGACGCTATCGGTTCCTGTTCGACGGCAACCCGCAGCCGCTGTGGGTCTACGACACCGACACCTACGAGTTCCTGACCGTCAATGCAGCGGCAACTGCCACCTACGGCTACTCGCGCGAAGAATTTTTGCGCATGCGCATTCTCGACCTGCATCCGGCGAAGGATACGACAGCGCTCAAGGCACGCCTGGCTGAGCTCGGACACGGTCTAGGACCACCTAGCGAGTGGCGTCACCGTCGCCGGGATGGACGAGTCATCGACGTGGCAATGGTGTCCCACCCGCTCGCGTACCAGGGTCGTTCAGCCCGAATCGTCTCCGCTACCGACATCACGGCGCGCAAGCGCGCCGAGGACGAGCTGCGTCAGGCACAGCAGGTACTCGAACAGCGGGTCCAGGAGCGCACTCAGGCGCTCGAGCAGTCTCGGCGCGAGCTCGCCGAGAGCCAACGGGAGCTGCGCGACTACGTCGACCATATGTCGACGCTCAATGCCAAGGTCGCGCCGGACGGGCGTCTCCTCCTGGTCAATCGTGTCGCGCAAGCCGCATCCGGGCTTCCGCTCGAAACGCTGCTTCAGACTGGGTTTCTCGATGGTCAGTGGTTTCGCTTCGATCCGGCCGTGCATGCCCGGGTCACCGAAGCGTTCAAGCGAGCGGTGGGCGGCGAAGCGACGAATTACGACGAACAACTGCAGATCTTTGGCGCCCCCGCCTACGTCAACTTCAGCTTGACGCCGGTTTTCGACGATCAGCGGCGGCTCGGCTACATCCTGGCGGAAGCGCGCGACGTCTCGGCGCAAAAGCGCGCCGAGCACGCGCTGCACGAGAGCTCGGCACGTCTCGAGGTGGCCAATCGCGAGCTCGAAGCATTCAGCTCGTCGGTCTCGCACGACCTGCGCACACCGCTGACCAGCATCGACGGGTTCGGCTCGGCGCTGCTCGTCGACTGCGGCCATCTGTTGAACGATCAGGGCCGCCTTTACCTCGACCGCATTCGAGCGGCCACCCAGCGCATGGGCTATCTCATCGATGATCTCCTGGCACTGTCACGCGTCAGCCGCGGCGATCTCAGCCGCGAGGTCGTGGATCTGAGCGCGCTGGCCACCGTCATCGCCGATCAACTGGAACAGACGCACGCGGGCCGCACCATCGAGACGCGCATCACGCCCGGCCTTCTGACGATGGGCGACGCCAGGCTGCTTCGCATTGCACTCGAGAATCTGCTGGGCAACGCCTTCAAGTTCACGTCTCCCCGCGAGCACGCCCTCATCGAGTTCGAGGCGACCCAGGCGAACGGCGAGACCGTCTACGTCGTCCGCGACAACGGCGCCGGCTTCGACATGCGCTACGCCGGCAAGCTGTTCGGCCCATTTCAACGGCTGCACAACAGCCGTGATTTTCGCGGCACCGGCATCGGCCTCGCGACCGTGCAGCGCATCATCGAGCGGCATGGAGGCCGCATCTGGGCGATCGCCGAGGTCGATCGCGGCGCGACGTTCAGCTTCACATTGCCGACGCTCGACGTGGCAGCCCTCGGAGGCGGGGCACTCACGTCCGCGGGTCTGGTCGGTGTCTCGAGCGCGACGACGAACGAAGTGAACAGAGCAGAACGTATAGAATAGGGCGTCCGCTCCCCCGGCGGGTACTCGATGTCTCGGATCCTCCTGGTCGAAGACAATCAAGACCATATCGACCTCACGCTGCGAGCACTGCGTGAAGGGCGCCTGGCCAACGACGTCGTCGTCGCGCGTGACGGGGTCGAGGCTCTGGAGCACTTCGCGATGCCGGAGCTGCCCGCCGTCGTGTTGCTCGATCTGAAGATTCCGAAGCTGGATGGCCTGGAAGTGCTGAAGCAGCTGCGTGCCGATGAGCGGACGCGCCTCCTCCCGGTGGTCGTGCTCACCTCGTCGGACGAGCAGAAGGACATCGTCGAAAGCTACTGGCACGGGGCCAATAGCTACGTGCGCAAGCCGGTCACGTTCGCACAATTCGCCCAGGCGATTCAGCAGCTCGGCCTCTACTGGCTGGTGCTGAACCGGCCCTCTTCATCTGAGACCGTCCCGCGCTGATCGAGCAGGGGGCTGCTGCATGGTGGCTCACCCGCCCTCCGTTCGCAGCGCAGTGAGTGGTAGGCTGTGGAAAGGGGGGGAAACGCGCGGTGACTATCCTCGACGATCGGCCGCTCGAACGATCGACGCTCGAATCGACGCCTCCGGCTACCGCGCCGCGCGGACCCCGCTCGGACGCTCTCCGCCTGGGCGTGGCGCTGCTCGCCATTCTTCTCGTGATCGCCGGGGTGTTCGTCGCGCGTCGATGGTTGGCGCCGACCACCGCCCCAGAGACCTTGCGACCGCCCGGCAGCGGAGATGCCGTTAATCGTGGCGAGTCCCCGGCTGCCGCCGTCGATCTGCCACCAGCGGGTGAGATGGACGCCTTCATCCGCGGACTGCTTGGCGGGCTGTCCACCCGGCCAGAGCTCGCCCGCTGGCTCACGATCGATGATCTGACGTCACACATCACATCGGCCATCGATCAGATCGCACGCGGGCTTTCTCCGGCGCGTGAGGCGCGGGTCATCGCGCCATCGCGTCCGTTTTCGACCTCCACACGCGGCGGCCGTCTGTACATCGCGCCCGAGAGCTACGCTCGCTACGACGGCCTCGCCGCCACTGCCGCTTCGATCGAGCCTTCGGCCGTGGCGCGCGCCTACGCGACGCTCAAGCCACGTCTCGAGGAAGCCTACCAACGCATGGGCGGTCGCGAGGGCACTCTCGACGCCGCGGTTGAACGAGCGATTGTGACGCTGCTCGAGACCCCGGTCGGGACCGGGCGCATCGAGGTGGTGCCTGGCCGCGGCAACAGCTTTGTCTTTGCCGACGAGTCTCTCGAGTCGCTCGAGCCGGCGCAAAAGCAGTTGCTGCGAATGGGGCCGGACAATGCGCGTGTCATCCAGGATCAGCTACGGGAGCTCGCCCGGGCGATCGGCATCTCGGAGACGCGTCTGCCCGATCGCTGATCCACGTTCGTGAGCCCAGGGCCGCCGGGTTCTACAGCGTGGGAGAAGCCGGCCGGCCCGAGGCCTACGGCCCTGGGTTTCGGGTTCTTGGTCGTCCTGTCCCCCGCATGTGCTACACGCGGGCGCGCAGCAAGTCGCGAATCTCCCCGAGCAGCAATTGATCCTTCGTGTCGGTGGGCGGCGCGGGTGGCGCCGTCGCCTGCTGGCGACGAGCCACGTTCATCGCCTTGACGATCGAGAAGAGCGCAAAGGCGACAATCACGAACGTGATGACGGCGTTGATGAACACGCCGACGTTCATGGTGATTGCGCCGGCCGCCTTCGCCTCCGCGAGCGACGCGTACGGTCCCGGACGGACGCCCTCGCGCAGCACGGCGAACAGATCCGAGAAATCGGCCCCGCCAATGGCCAAGCCGATGGGGGGCATCAAGATGTCGTTCACCAGCGAGTTGACAATGGTGCCGAAGGCCCCGCCGATCATGATGCCGACGGCCAAATCGACGACGTTGCCTTTCAGCGCGAATTCCTTGAACTCTTTGAACATGGCTCCCAGTATTCCCTATTCGTCGCGCAGCGCCTTCATCGGATCGATACGCAGTGCGCGCCGTGCCGGGAGGATCGTCGCCATGAGGGCCGCGGCCGCGAGGACCGACACCGCGGCAGAAAAGGTCGCGAGGTCGACCGCTTGGATGTCGAACAGCATCGACGCCAGGATGCGACCCAGCCCGAGAGCCGCCGTGCACCCGATCACGATGCCGATGGCCACCGGACGCATCCCTTGCACCACAATCATGCGCAGGACCTCGGATCCACGCCCGCCGAGCGCCAGACGCACCCCGATCTCGCGAGTCCGCTGGGCGACGAGGTAGCCGACGACGCCGTACACACCGACGCTGGCCAGAACGAGCGCCAGGCCCGCAAAGAGCGCGAGCAGGGTGGCACGAAGCCGCGGCTGCGCCACCGACGCATCGACGACCCGCGCAAGCGTGCGAACCTGGTAGAGTGGCGCGCCTCTGTCCATTTGCGACACCTCGCGGCGCACGGCGCTGGCGAGTGATGCCGCCCACGTCTCGGCTCGGACCACGAGCGTCATCGTGTGATACGAGGGCTGCTGTGCGTGCGG
>JAIVJN010000011.1 GCA_020200025.1 Acidobacteriota bacterium
CCGAGCCCATTCGGCAGGACGCGGGACGGTGCGTCGACGCTGGGCCGGCCACGCGCACGCATCGGGCGACAGGCGCGAAGGTCTTTGCTATTCTTGACTCGGTACGCGGAGTCGCGTACGTTGCCGCCTCAGAGCACCCTATGAAATCAGCCATGAAAAGCAGGAATTCTCATCTCCAGACGGTCTTCGTCGCCACGCTTGTCGCCCTGGCGGCAGGCACCATCGCCGGGGTGGGCCAGGAAGCCGCCAAGACGGTCAATGACGGCGTCTTCTCGACCGACCAAGCAGGGCGCGGTCAAAAGGCGTTCGAGTCGCGGTGTATGACCTGCCACGAGCCGTCGCGATTCATCGGACCCGACTTCGTCAAGCAATGGTCCGGTCAGCCACTTCATGCGTTGTACGACGTGATGCAATCGACGATGCCGGAAGACAATCCTGGCAGCTTGCAACCACAGCAGTACGCGGACATCGTCGCGTTCATCCTCCAGCTCAACAATTTCCCGGTCGGAAGTGAAGAGTTGAAGGGCACCGAAGAGGCGATGAAGGCCGTGAAGATGGAGCCCCCGAAATCCGGCGGCCCTCGTTGACGATCGCGGTTCTTGTCTGGGCAGAAGGAGAGTTTGATGAGCATCCTCACGCCGTCCTGGTGGACCAAGGCGGCCGGTCTGGCGGTAGCCGTAGCGGTGATGGCGACCATCGCCCCAGTTGCCGGTCAGCAGCCACCCGCAAAGCAGCCAAATGGCACGGCTAACGGCGAGTGGCGGTTCTGGGGTGGAGACGCCGCCAGCACCCGGTATGCCCCGCTCGAGCAGATCAACGCCAGCAATTTCGAAAAGCTGCAGGTGGCGTGGGTCTGGCGCGGAGATAATTTCGGTCCGACCGCCGACAACATCCTGCGCTCGACGCCGACCTACATCAAGGGCAAGCTCTTCACCGTTGCCGGCGAACGGCGTACGGTGGCGGCGCTCGACCCGGTGACGGGCGAGACGCTGTGGACCTTCCGCGAGCCTCACACCAAGCGGTGGGAAGACTCGATGCGGAAGAACTACGGTAAGGGCGTCGCCTACCACGAGACCGACGGCAAGGGTCGCGTCTTCATGGTGAGTCCGGCGTTCATGCTGCACGCGCTCGACGCCGAAACCGGGCGGCCGATCGAGACCTTCGGAAAAAAGGGCACGGTCGACATGCTCGAGAACTTTGGCTACCCGTTCGACCCCTACAAGGGCATTCCCAAGGACATCGGCTACATCACCTCGTCGTCAGCGCCGATCGTCGTGGGCAACGTGATCGTCGTCGGCCCAGGGCACATCCTCGCGTATGACGCGAACACCGGCAAATTCCTGTGGAAGTTCAACGTCATCCCGCAGAAAGGCGAGGAGTTCAACGACACCTGGAAAGAAGACTCGTGGTCCTACACCGGCAACGTCTCGGCCTGGGCGCCACTCTCCGCCGATATCGAACGAGGCATCGTGTACATCGGCACCGACCCCGGCACCAACGATTTCTACGGCGGCCACCGCAAGGGTCAGAACCTGTATTCGACGTCGCTCATCGCGCTCGACGCCAAGACCGGCAAGCGGCTCTGGTACTACCAGCTCGTGCACCACGACATCTGGAATTACGACATCCCGCACGCCCCGAACCTGCTCGACATCACGGTCAAGGGACAGAAGATTCCCGCGATCGTCGTGACGACCAAACAGAGCTGGGCCTACGTGTTCAACCGCGTCACCGGCGAGCCAGTGTGGCCGATCGAGGAGCGACCGGTGCCGAAGTCGCTGGTACCGGGTGAAGAGTCGTGGCCGACGCAGCCGCACGTCACCTGGCCGAAGCCCTACGAGATGCAGGTGGTGACGCACGACGAGCTCATCGACTTCACGCCGGATTTGCGCAAGAAGGCGATTGGGATTCTCGAAGAGTTCCAATATGGCCCGCTGTTCCTGCCGCCGCTCAACCGCGGCAACGCGCTTGGCAAGAAGGCAGCGATTCACTGCCCCGGTTCGAACGGAGGCACGAACATTCCCGGCGGCGCGGCGGTCGACCCCGAGACCGGCATCCTCTACGTCGCCACGCAGAAGGCGTGCTCGGCGCCAAACCTGGTGCCAGGTGCGGAGATCGACGCGGTCGATCCCAATCAGGTCGGCAAGACGATCATGGATTGGGTCAGCGGGCCCGGCGTCGGACCGGGTAACGTCGACGGGCTGCCACTTTGGAAGCCGCCGTACAGCCGCATCACCGCCATCGACCTGAATACGGGCGAGCACCTGTGGTGGATTCCGAATGGCGAGACCCCGGCGCGCGTCAAGAACCATCCGGCGCTCAAAGGCCTCGACATCCCCAACACCGGCAACGGTGCGCACGGCAACAAGCTCGTGACCAAGACGCTGCTGATGTACGGCGCGGGCCGCGGCGCCGAATCGAAGTTCTACGCCGTGGACAAGAAGACGGGCAAGCAACTGGGCGTTGTCGACATCCCGGCGCCTTCCAACAGCACGCCGATGACGTTCATGCACGAGGGGCGGCAATTCATCGTCATCCCGATCGGCGGGGGCAACCACCCGGGATCGCTCGTGGCGCTCTCGCTGCCGAGCGGTCAGAAGCCAACGACGATGGCGCAGCCGGGACAGTGAGACAGAAGGCAAACGAATCACTTCCCGAGAGTGTTCTTCGCCGCCGCGACAAACGCCTTCACGCCGCCAACACCGTCGAAGTCTCGTGCCGTGGAGAGCACGGTATGGAAGCCGAGTAACCGGTAGCTCTCGAACCGCGCCTCATCGAAGAACTGATTGCTCGTGGGATCGTGTGGAAACAGGCGGTGCGCGGCGGCGTAGTTCCACACGTCCATCGGCTCGTCACCCGACAGCGTCGCCTTCGAATACAGAATGATGCCGTCTCGCGCATGCGGGCCGTCCACGGCGGCGTAGCGGATGACGCCGATCGAGCCGTGCGGATTGGTCTTGCCTTGTCCCTCCCTCGTTGCCGTCATCGGCGCAAACTGGATGGGCACGCCAAGGTCGAGTCGGATGCGGCGGAGCGCGTTTGCCAGATCGTCGAAGGCGTAGTCAGGATCACACCCCGCATCCGAGATCACGATGGTGTGACAACGGCGCGCGACCATCTCCCACAGACCCAGATTGTCGTAGTGGCCACCGTCCGACAGATAGACGTACGGATTGCGATCGGTCGTGAGACCGAGCAGCTCGCGTAACACGGGGCCGACTCCCGACGGCGGGTCGCTGCGCTGCCAGGTGGTGTCGTTCTGCGGATTGCCAAACCACGATCCGAGTCGTGCGTTCGCGAGCGTCAACAAGAAGGCGCGAGCCGGGGACGAGAACATGCCCATGGCCGGACTCGCCGCGGCACCCGACACGGCAAGCGCCATGCCGAGCGAGAGGCCCGTGCACCGTGCGCCGGCGGCGGATCCGTATTCGGAGGCACGCCGGTAGCCCACCAATGCGCTGCCGACGTGGAGGGGGCTGAACGTGAACGATTGGGCGTGCTTTTCGTGACCGCCGACATGGGTCGACGACCATGTCGCAATGCTCCTCCCATGAGTGGAGACGAGGCAACCTGCCGCCTGCCGACCGTCCCGCGTCTACCGCATGCCGACCTGTCCCTCAGCCAACCGCCGTCGTCTGTGACTCCCGTTGCCCGTTGATCTCGGCTCTGGTCGACGCGACGAGCAAGTACACCTGCCGGCGGATCTGGTTCATCGGACCCAGCGGTTCGTGCTCGGCGAGGCAATGCCAGGGCGAGAACGCGAGACGGTCCACGGTAGCCCACCGTTCGGCCGTGTCGATGTCCTGCCGCGGCACGTGAATCGTGGCGACTTTGTGAAACGGCGCGCGCGCTTCGTCCCACTCCACCGTCGCATCGTCACTCGGCATCGTGCGAGTGTCGGTCTGCACCTGGACGAGGAAGTCGAACGCAACCGGTCCCTGCTTCAAGCGTTCGATCAGCCGGGTGCGAAGGAACTGCGGATCGCGACTCGACGGCCAGCACGCCGCCGTCGACGCGGGACGGGCCGAGTACTTGACGATGTTCGGCCCAAGCCGGTATGGCACTTGGCTCCAGTAGCGAGTGTCGAGCAGATCGGCGGTGCGTTTGAGCGATCGGATCAGTGCCCGCAGCTCGTGGAGGCGCCAGCGCAGCGGATTGGGACCGACAAAGAACGCCAAGACGCGGAACGCCGGCCGCTTCACTTGTGCCCTGACGAACGACACATAGTCGTCTGCCGTCCGGATGAAGAAACAGGGCGCGCTCGCCAGCACCAGATCGTGCGCCAGTTCCTCACCGGGATCGCTCTGCAACTTCTCGCCCGGCACGCCCATCACCTTGATGGCCATCCCCCGCTGGTCAGGCCGGCGATCGGATTGCACACGAGGCGAGCCATTCGAAAAGCGGATCCAGGCCGGAAACGTACGTGGAGTGGCGAACAGCCCGTGACGAAGGGCCGGCGGGAGATCCGCGCTCACTTCGAAGCGTGCCGACACCAACCCGTGCGGCTTGGGGTGAGCGTCTCGCCGGGCGATGCCGGAGCGAGCGGCATCCTGTCGCACGCGGTTCGCAAGCAACCGGGCAATCTCTTCGACTTGCCGGGGATCGGCTGGGGCCATCGCTTCTGCAGACTGATGAAATCCTCCGCCTGAAGAAGGCACCTACCGCCAGGTATCTTCAGGTGTCGTAGCTCTGTACGCCGCCAGAGAGTGAGGACCGACGCGATAATTCCTCAGCGGTCAGACGAAGTCAACGCGCGAGCGGACAATTTTGTCGGACGTGCAATCCGCGGCGTGGCATACTCCCGGCCTACAGGAGGAACGTTGTCGCCATGGGCATGAGAGGTCAACTCGGGAAGGCGGATTTCGGCTATTCCGTTCCGGTCGACGCGCCGCTCTACGAGCCATTTCCGCTGCACTACGAGGACGTCTCCATCCTGATGTACCCGTACGCCACGTCTGCGGCGGCAGCGGCCAGGCTGCTGCCGTCGCAACTCGAGCTCGCACCGGTTGCCGGCGACTCGGCGGGCACGCTGGCGGGCGCGGAGATGGTATTCGCCAAGTACGGGTTCAGCAACGTTGGCGCCTACAACGAGGTCGCACAGGTGGTGGCCGCGATCTATCGTGGCAGCGATCCGACGCTCGCCGGGCAGCCGGTCTCGTACGCCGTGCGGCTGCACGTGAACAACGACATGGCGATGAGCGCCGGGCGCGAGATCGGCGGATTCCCCAAGAAACTGGGCCACATTTCGTTCGAGGAGGCACCCACCTACCTCTCGACGCTCGAGAGTCCGCACGGGCTTCGCATCTGTTCGGGGGAGCTCCACGCCTTTGCAAAGCTGGGAGAACAGAAGGACTTTCCCCCGGCCATGCAACAGAAAGTGATGCCGTTTCTCTCGCTGCGCGTCGTGCCCGATCCGGCGTCGATCACGGCGCCATACACGCCGTCGTTGTGCCAACTGATTTACACCGAATGGGTCTTGACCGACGGTGCGTTTTGGGCCGGTCGTGGACAGCTCTGTCTCACTGGAGCGTCAGATCTGCACCCGTATCACAGCCTGCCGGTGATTGCGCAGGCACCGCCCATGTCGCCCCAGGCCGCGGGCACCGGGTTGTTCCGCGGAAAAATGACCATCGGCAAAGTGAAAGTGCTCGAGAGCTTCTGAGACGATGATCGGCACGGCCTTCGCCCACTACCGGGTCGAGGCGCTGCTCGGCCGCGGCGGCATGGGCGAAGTCTACCGGGCGAGCGATGCCCGGCTCGATCGGCCGGTCGCGATCAAGGTGCTCGCCCCGCAAGACGTCGAGAACCGATCGCTCGTCGAGCGCTTCTTGCGGGAGGCTCGTGCGGCGTCGAGCCTCAACCATCCCAACATCGTCACCATCTACGAAGCCGGGCAGAGCGAGACCGGCTCCTACTACATCGTCCAAGAGCTCGTCGAGGGCGAGACGCTGCGGCGTCTCCTGGCACCACGCCTGCCGGTCGAGCGTGCCCTCGCTCTTGCCGTGCAGCTCGCCAGGGCGCTTGGCGCCGCGCACGCGGCGGGCATCGTGCATCGGGACATCAAGCCCGAGAACATCATGGTGCGTCCCGACGGATACCTCAAGGTGCTCGATTTCGGCTTGGCACGCATGACGAAGAGCGGCGAGTCGAGCGCGGACACGACGCTGACGAGCGGCACCGAAGCTGGAACGGTGCTTGGAACCGTGGGCTACATGTCTCCCGAGCAGGCCGAAGGGCGTGCCAGCGGGCCACCAGGTGACGTCTTTTCGGTAGGGATCGTGCTCTACGAGATGCTCGCCGGGGTGCGGCCGTTCGTCGGCGAGAACACGCTCGCGGTCCTGCACGCGATCCTGAGCGAGCACCCGGTGCCGCCGTCGCGGCTCGAGCCCGATGTTCCGCCGGCCATCGATTCGCTGCTGCTCTCGATGCTGGACAAGGCGCCCGAGCGACGTCCATCGATCGTCGACGTGTTGGCGGAGCTCGAATCGAGCCCCACGCGCAGCGCGAGCCCGACGACGCCGCCCCCCCTCGATCGCCTGACCGTGGGACGCCGTCGCGAGCGGGACGCCGTCGTGGCCATGTTCGATCGTGTCGCCGCGGGCCAGGGCGCGATGGTGGCGGTCACCGGCGAACCGGGCATGGGGAAGTCCACGCTCGTCGAGCAAACGCTTGCCGAGCTCGGACGCGGACCGCATCGCCCCTCGATCGCGCGTGGCCGCTGTTCGGAGCGCCTGGCTGGCACGGAAGCGTTCGTGCCCATCTTCGATGCGCTCGACCAACTGCTGCACACGCACACCCTGGGCGGCTTCAACGAGACGATGAGGCGGCTGGCGCCGACGTGGTACGTCCAGGTCGCTCCACTGGCGGCCGAAAGCACGTCGACGGCGCAGATGCGTGAGGAGACGAGCTCGGCGTCGCTCGAGCGCATGAAGCGCGAGCTGGCCACGTTCTTTCAAGAGGTCTCGCGCATTCGTCCGCTCGTCCTCTTTTTCGAGGACATCCACTGGGCCGACCTGTCGTCGACGGATGTCTTCAACTTCCTGGCCGATCGCTTCGACCAGATCCGCGTGCTCGTCATCGTCACCTATCGGCCCTCGGACATGGCCGCCGGCAAGCACGCGTTTCTGCGTGTCCAGCAAAGCCTGGTTGCGCGCAACCTGAGTCGGGAAGTGCCGCTCGACTTCCTGAACCTGGCCGACATTCAACGCTACCTCGCGCTGGTGTTTCCCGGACACGCGCTGCCCGACACCTTTGCGGAGCTCATTCACCAGAAAACCGAGGGCAACCCGCTCTTCATGGCCGATCTCGTGCGGTATCTTCGCGACCAGGGCGTCATCGCCGAGCGCGAGGGGCACTGGATCCTGGCGCGCGCCGTACCCGACATCGCACGGGACCTACCCGATACCGTGAGAAGCACGATCAGCCGCAAGATCGATCAACTCGACGAGCTCGACCAGAAATTGATGACCGTGGCGAGCGTGCAAGGTCACGAGTTCGACGCTCGTGTGCTCAGCGACGTGCTTGGGATGGACGCGGCTGACGCGGAGGACCGGTTGGCCGCCATTGCCACCAGCCGCGGTCTCATCCGCCTGGTCGATACGCGCGAATATCCCGACCGCGAGCTTGCCATCCGCTACCGTTTCGTCCACGTACTTTACCAAAACGTGCTGTTCGCTTCGCTGCAGCCGACGCGGCGGGCTTCGCTCAGCGTGAAGGTCTCTCGGTCGCTGCTGGCCCACTACGGCGAAGAGGCGCACACGATCGCGGCCGAGCTCGCGGTGCTCTTCGAAACGGGCCGCGACTTCGCGCAAGCCGCGCGTTTCTTTCAAGTGGCCGCCGCACGCGCCGTGCCGCTCTTCGCGTATCGCGAAGCGGTGCTGCTGGCGCGTCGCGGGCTCGAGGCGCTGAAAGCCGTGCCACCCGGCCCGGCCCGCACACAGCAGGAGCTGGGCTTGCAGGTGTACCTCGGGCTGTCGCTCCGCTCGATCGAAGGGTGGGCGGCACCCGAAGTGGAGCAGATCTACGTTCGCGCGCGCGAGCTGTGCCAAGAGCTGGGCGACGCACCCACGTTGTTCCCCGTGCTCTGGGGATTGACGCTCTTCCACGCCATCCGTGGAGACTTGCGCATCTTCATCGAGCTCGCCGACCACTTGTTGCTACAAGCCGAAGAGACGGGCCGTCACGAATTCCTCATTGCCGCGCACCAGATGAACGGCTCGGTCAACGAGTTTCTCGGCAACACGACCGAATCGAATCGACACTTCGAGAGCGCCATCGAGCGCCATGACCCCAGTCATCACAAGCAGTTGCTCGACATGTTCGGTCTGGATCCGGGCATGATCGCGCGGAGCTTGTCGCCCCGCCCAATGTGGTTCTTGGGGCGCGCCGACCAGGCGCTGGCGCGCGCCGAAGAAAGCGTCCGGCTCAGCCGCGAGCAGCGCCAGACCATCAGCCTCGTCTTCGCGCTCTGCCTCACCGAGCACATCCACCTGTTGCGAAGAGAGCCCGACAAAGTGGTGGCGGTCGGCGACGAAGAGATTGCTCTCTGCCGCGAGTACGGCCTGGCCCAAGAGCTCGAGTGGGGCCGCTGTTTCCAGGCGGCCGCGTTCGTTCAACAAGGGCGTGTGGCCGATGCGCTCGAGCAGCTTCGCGACAGCCTGCGGCAGCAGCAGGCCATTTCGTCTGGTCTCCTGCGTCCGATGTTCCTCTGCTTCCTGGTCGAGGCGCTGCTTGCCGCCGATCAAGTGGCGGAGGGCTTATCCACCGTCGACGAGGGTCTTGCGTGGGGCGACCGCACGCTCGAACAGTTCTACCGCGCAGAGTTGCTGCGGTTGCGGGGTGAGCTGTTGCGAAGGCGCGGCGATCTCGACGCGGCCGAGTCGAGCATGCGGGCCGCGCTGAACTGGGCCAACGACCAACGCGCCCTCGGCTTCGAGCTGCGCGCGGCGATGAGCTTGTGCCGCCTCGTCGCCACACAAGGTCGCGGCGACGAAGGTCGCGCGGCGCTCGAGGAGGTGTATACACGGTTCACAGAGGGGTTCGACACCGGCGATCTCGTCGAGGCGCGGCGGATGCTGGAGGAATGAAGAACAGTCGGGCAGCAGGCGGCGGTGAGCAGTGCATGCGAGACATCTCGGTGCGATAGAAGCCGTTCCATCCAATCGTGGCACGCCTCCGTCCCAGCCCGCGAATATACTCGTGTCGTGGACCTCGCAGCGGTCAAAGAGGTGCTCGCCGCCTTCGAGCAAGAGGGCGTTCGCTACGCTATTTTCGGTGCTGCTGCCCTCAACCTGCACGGGCTGGCCCGCTTCACCGAGGACCTCGATCTGTTCATCGAACCTTCGGCCGAGAACGTCGAACGGCTGAAGCGAGCCCTGCGACGCGCTTTCGACGATCCGAGCATCGATGAGATCACGTCCGCGGACCTGCTCGGCGAGTATCCGGCCGTACAGTATGTGCCGCCCTCCGGCGCATTTCATCTCGACCTGCTCACCAGACTGGGCGACGCGTTCGCGTACCGCGACCTCGACATTGTCCGCTTGCCATTCGACGACCTCACCGTGAGCGTCGTGAGTCCTCGAACGCTCTATCTGATGAAGCGGGACACGGTGCGTCTGAAGGACCGGGCGGACGCAGAACTGTTGAGGGAGCGGTTCGGACTCAGCGAGGAGCCCTGATGCCAGTTCGAAAATTTCGATCCGTGGAGGCGATGAGCCAGCCACACTGGCGCCGCCCGGGCGATCCGGCGCTCTACGCAGCCATGGCCGGCCTGTGGGAGATGGGCACGCGCATCCAGAAGCGCCGGTTTCCTCCTGGTGTGCACCGCCACCGGAGTGTCCAGGACATGAACGCCGCTGTCGAGCAGTGGCACCGCGAGCACATCGCCCAATATTCGCAGAGGTGAACATGAACGTGCCGTGTCACTCATGGTCTCGTGTCGCCGCAGCCTGTCTGCTCTCGCTGTCGATGTCTTCGCCCGTGTGGGCCCAGCATCTGGAGGCTCGTGCGCTCGAGCAGATGGAGTGGCGGGCCATCGGTCCGGCGGTCATGGGCGGACGCATCGACGATGTGGCGACCAACGAGCGCGATCCGTCGACCATCTACATCGGTGCGGCCTCGGGCGGCGTCTGGAAGTCCACCAATGCCGGCACCACGTGGCAGCCGATTTTCGACGATCAACCCGTGGCATCCATCGGCGACATCGCCCTCGCGCCCTCCAGTCCGGAGATGGTCTGGGTCGGGACGGGAGAGCCCAACAACCGCCAGAGCTCCACGTTCGGGGAAGGCGTGTTCAAGTCCACCGATGGCGGGCGCACCTGGTCGCACATGGGCCTTCGTGACAGCCACCACATTGGGCGCATCCTCATCGATCCCGTCAATCCGGACATCGTCTTCGTTGCCGCCCTTGGCCGGCTGTGGGGGCCGAACAAGGAGCGCGGCGTCTTCAAGACCACGGACGGCGGGCGCACATGGACCAATACCAAGTTCGTCGACGAGGACACGGGGTTCGTCGACCTCGTCATGGATCCGTCCAACCCACAGGTGCTTTTTGCCGCCGCGTATCAGCGGCGCCGCACGGCGTGGGGCTTCAACGGCGGCGGGCCTGGCAGTGGCATCTACAAGACCACGGACGGGGGCCGGTCGTGGAAAAAGCTCGACAAGGGGCTGCCGGCCGGAGTGACCGGGCGGATCGGCCTCGCCGTGTGGCGCAAGGATCCGCGGGTGGTGTTCGCGACGGTCGAACACGCGGCCGGCGGCATTTTCAGGTCCAACGACAGCGGCGAAAGCTGGCGCAAGGTCAACGATTTCAATCCGCGGCCGATGTACTACAGCAAGATTCACATCGACCCGACGAACGATCGTCGGATCTACGTGCTGGGCGCCTCCATGTTCGTGTCGGACGATGGGGGTGAGAGCTTCGCGGATCCGAAGACCGGCCGCGCGGGCGCGAACCAGTCGATGTCGGCGACCTACGACGTCGGCGTGCACGGCGACCATCACGCGTTGTGGATCAACCCGGCTAACCCGAAGCACCTGCTGCTCGGCAACGACGGCGGCCTGTACGCGTCGTACGACGGCAGCATCACCTGGGACAAGATCAACAACATCCCGCTGGGACAGTTCTACGGCGTCGGCGTCGACATGGAAACGCCGTACAACATCTACGGCGGATTGCAGGACACCCACTCGTGGGGAGGCCCGAGCGCAACACGTCACCAGATCGGCATCATCAACGGCGATTGGTTCCAGACCAACTTCGGGGACGGGATGTACGCGCAGGTCGACCCGACCGATGCCGATACGATCTACACCGAGTCGCAAGGCGGAAATCTCGTCCGGTTCCATCGGCGCACTGGGGACCGCAAGAGCATCAAGCCCCATCCCCCCGCCGGCGAGCCGCCTTATCGATTCAATTGGACCGCTCCCATCGTCGTGTCACGACGCGATCCGCGAACGATCTACCTCGGTGGGAACCGCGTCTTCAAGTCCCCCGATCGCGGCGAGACGTGGGTGGCAAGCGCCGACCTCACCCGTGCCGAGGATCGCAACACGCGGCCCATCATGGGCGTGCTCCCCTCGCCCGCCATGCTGTCGCGCCACGACGGCGTGTCGGCCTGGGGCACCATCACGACCCTTTCCGAGTCGCCCGTGAACGCCGATGTCCTGTGGGCGGGCACTGACGATGGTCTCGTCCAGATGTCGCGTGATGGCTCCGCCACATGGACCAATCACACGGACCGGATCCCCGGCCCGAAGGGCCGCATCAGCCGGGTCGAGGCCTCGCATCACCAGGAGGGAACGGCATACGTCGCACTCGACCGGCACGAAGACGACGACTTCGCCCCCTATCTGTTCGTGACCCGTGATTTCGGCCAGACGTGGACGACATTGAGCGGTGGGCTGCCGAAGACAGGATGGATCAACGTGGTGCGCGAGCATCCGCGCAACGCGCGGGTCTTGTTCGTCGGCACCGAAACCGGTCTGTTCGTGTCGCTCGACGGCGGCGACCACTGGACCCGCTTCACGCGCGGCTTCCCCACCGTTCCCGTCGACGACCTGGTCGTGCATCCGCGCGACAACGATCTCGTCGTTGGCACGCATGGACGCTCCATCTATGTGCTGGATGATCTCTCGCCGCTGAGCGGGATGACGAGCGCGGTCGCCGACGCCAGCGTCCACCTGTTCGAGCCGAGGCCGGCGATCATTCGCCAATTGTGGAAGCACGAGAGCTACGGCGCGCAGCGGCAGTTCATCGGCCCCAACCCGCCCCAGGGTGCCATCATCAATTACCATCTCAAGACCGACGGACCGGGTGACGTCACACTTGCGGTTCGCGACAGCGCCGGGGCGCTCGTTCGCGAGCTGAAAGGGAGCGCACAAGCGGGCATCAACCGTGTCGTGTGGGACCTGCGAGCCGCTGCGCCAGAGGGCGTTACTGGCGGGCGCGGTCCGTTCGTGTTGCCGGGTCAGTATCAGGTTCGGCTCACCGCGGGCGCAAGCGAGCAGTCGGCGTCGCTTCAGGTCGACGCCGATCCTGCCCTGCCCGTGTCCGAGGCCGAGCGCCGGGCGCGCTTCGACTTTCTGACCACACTCAACGAGCTGCGCGGCCACATCGAGGGGACATTCTCGATCATCGAATCGGTCAGCAAGCAGATCGAGTCGTTGCAACAGCAGCCGGCAAATCCTGGGAGCCCGTCGCCTCGACCCGATCTCCCCGCATCCCTTCCCAAAGTGACCGAGGCCGTACGGACGCTCCGCCAGAAGCTCGTGGGGGGTGCGCGCGGAGGTTCCGACGAAGAGGGGGGCTCGTCAGGCGCCAGCCTCCGAGGGGCGGCGAGCGGATTGTTCGGCGAGATCGACGGGAGCGGCGTTCAGCAAGGATCGATGACCGGCCCGACTCGGGTGCAGCAGGCCCGGCTCGCCGGCGTGTCGGCCGATTTCGCAGCCGCCCGCGCGGAGTGGAACCGGATTGTGACGGCCGACATGGCGCGGTTGAACGCGGAGTTGAAAAAGCTCAACGCGCCAGAGATCGTCGTGCGACCGCGGTAGTGGCTGCAGGCGGACAGCGGAGCGGACTCTCATGTCCCGGATCCGGAGGGGCTTCTTCCGTCGGAACCTCGAGTCCTTGCCGCCCACCTCGTCCGAGCATGGCCCTCACAGTCCGAGCCCGCTCACGATCTTGGCCGTCGTCACCAACTGGCCTGTGTGGCGCGATCCGTGCTCGGCGGCGTGGAACAGGAGACCGATCACCGTCGAGGGCAACTGCGCGCGACCGACGGCGCGCGCCTCGAGCAACGCTGCCTCGGGCGTCGCGGCAAGCTGTTGCAGCGCGCAGTGCACCGTGGTGCTCCACCCCTCGAGCAGAGCCGCAAGCGGTGGCCGCGAATCGGCCGCGGACTCCGCCGCGACCGCACCGCGCTGAGCGGCCGAGAGGCGTTCGCCACGCGCATAGGTGAGCAAACGGTCGGTACTGCCGGCCAGATGACGGAGGTGAAAACCCACGGACGCGGCGCCGCCTGGCTCGCGCCAGAGCTGATCGGGTGTGAGTCCCTCGACGACCCGCTCAGTATCTTCAAGCGCCATCTGGAAGGCGTGGGCGGCGGGCTGGAGGAGGGCAGGAATACCGGGAATCGCTCCGCGCAGCCACGGCTCGGGTGGTGAGGTCATCGCATTACATTCCTCAGGCGTGAGGCTCACGGCCGCTGGCTGCAGTACGCGCTCCCTGTGCACCGCGTCGGAACGAAGACCTCCGCGTGGATGAGCCAGTGACCGTCGATCCGTCTCCACTGCGCCTGATAGGTGCCGCCGATCTCGAGTGCACCATCGGGCTCGGTCCAGCGGCCCGTCCAGTCACCGCGCTCCGACGCCACGTCCCACGCCGCATACACCTGAATCTCGCTCGGATTGCGCACGTAGATCGTGTCAGGTCGGCTGGCGAACTGTCGCGCCATGCGCTCGCGGTTGGCCTGGCGGCCGGCAGTTTGCGCGCTCGTCGACGACACCACGTGCACGGTCTCGGTCCACAGACGCGCGATGCCCTCGGCATCGCGTTTCGCGATGGCCGCGTTCGATCGCGCCCGCGCCTCGCGAATGCGCTGCTCATCCCCCGGCAACGCGACGGCCGCGGGCTCCAGACCGCTGGCGGTGATCGCACGCACGGCGTTTGGCGACGCGAGGAAGCCGATCGCGGCGCGGGCCCCGTTTGGGTTCTTCGCGTGCGTGACGACGGCGGCGGCAAAGACCGTTTCGCGCTGCGCCTCGGGCGGGAGCGGACCGACGTAATCGATTCCCGGCACTGGCAATAGCTCGCTGATCTGCTGGAAGCCGATCTCAGCCTCGCCGCGCGCGACCACCGCAGCGACCCGCTCGCGCTCGACGCGGCGGCTCTTGGCCAATACCTGGTCCGCGATGCCAAGGCGCTGCACGAGCTCGGTCGAGAAATAGATGCCGCTGACGCTGGTGGAGTAGGCGATCGACTTCGCCTGCAGCAGTGCCTGCTTCAAGCCCTCGAGCGTGCTGATGTCCGGCTTGGGGGCCCCGGCGCGCACCGCCATCCCGATGGCGGATCGTGCGAGGTCGACGCGGCTGCCGGTGATCACAATTCCCTGCGCCGCGAGGTCGTCGAGCGCGGCGTCGGCCACAATCACGACGTCCGCAGGTTCGCCGCGCTGCAGGCGGGCGGGGATGGACTCGGCGCCTGTCCCCATGGATGTCGCGAGCGTGATCACCTTCTCGCCGGTCACGCGCTCCAGCTCGGGAACGAGCTCGAGGTATGCCGCAGTGAACGCGCCGGACGTCATGACCTTGATGTCGCCGGCCGCAGAGAGGTCGGCGTGAACCAGCACGAGGGCGAGGACCAGCGCCACTGTTGTCGTCACACGCGACTCGATCGACATGAGGTTTCGCAACGCTGCGACAATCAACCAGGTTGCTCTCGCGCAACTGGGAGCGCGCGACACCCAACCGGGTTGCTCGCGAGGAACATGAGAGCAACACCCAACCGGGTTGCTCTCGCGCAATATGAGAGCAACCCGGTTGGATTACTGCATCTCGTTGGTGGTCGCCCCGGTCAGCCGCTCCATCTGCTGGGCGCTCACGGATGTCGACGGCCCGTGATAGAGGCCATTGAACAGCAGCTTGAAAGTCGCGCGCGGCTGCGTGCGGAAATCGATCTGGCTGCCGTAGGTGACCACATACCCTTTGCCGACGCGGAAGGAGACGATGTTGGCTTGATCCTTGAGATACTCCTCACCGAGCAGCCAGCCGCTCTGCAGGATGTTCGCACGGGGATAGCGCGAGGCGACCGCAGTTTCGATGCCGAAGCCCGGCCGCAGCCGATATGCCTGGTCCGACTCGAAGAACACGGGCCACTGCTCGGGCATGCCCCAGGCGCGACCTCACTTGCCGGCACCTGCGTCGTCGCGCTCGGCGGCGCGGCGCCCGGGCCGAACCGCGGCGGCGCTTCGGGAAGGGCCTTCTCGATGGGCAAGTCGAGGAGGTCGCGCGCGGTCTCGACGGCGCTTCCGATCGCGAGCAACGTGCCGCCGTTCTCGACGAACCCGCGCAGCTTCTTCCACCCCTCGTCTCCGACGCCGGCGGCCCAGCCCCATTCGGCCGGATCGTTGCGCTTCATGTCGAGGCCGTTCGTCACGCGCTGTCGCGTGATGCCGGACGGCAGCACGATGACGTCGAACTTGGCGTGCAAATCGCCTTGGAAGTCCGGCGCCTTGACGATTTCGTAGCCGATGCCGTACTGCTCGAACATCCACATGAGCCAGCCACTCGGCATGTTGTTGGCGCCCTTGAAGAGCCCAACCTTGGTCCCGGGCTTGAGCCGGAAGCCGTCGATGGCCGGTGCGCGATCGGTCGCGACAATCGGAATGCCGAGCGACTTTGCCGAGCTCTCGACGATTTTCTGCGCTGCCGGAACCGGCGGGATCACGAACGTGCCCGGCGCAAACGTCTGCCCGGCCGCCTCGAACGACTTGGCGGCGCGAAACGTCGGCACGTTGGCCTTCTGAAGCTCCGCGACAATCTTGAAGACGCCGTACGATTCGGGACCAATGAGATAGGCGCCCTTTGCGCGCGACGGCGCTGCCGCCGCCACCGTCGCAATGGTCTTCTGCAGCTCGAGCGGCGCCTCGAACGGCTCATCCACTTGATCGACCGTCACACCCATGAGCATCCACAGCGTGTGACCGGTCACGTCGTAGGGCGGTTCGGGCGGGCCGCCCGGGAACAGCCGCAGGTCGGGGTAGATCTGCTTTTCGAGCATCGTCTTCGCGAAGCCTCCGTAGGGCTGCGCGGTCTTGATCACCCACGATCCGGCCGGATACGGCTTGCCACCTGCGCTGAACGCCGCCGAGGCGCGATGGATCTCGACCTCGCCGAACTTCAGGAGGTCGAGCATCTCATAAGTCGCGAAGGGATCACGCTGCGTCGCAGGGACGACGAAGGCGAAAGGCCCTTTGCTGTGAGCAGACCAGTCACGATGCACGCGATAGAAGTTGTAGAGCCACTCGCGACCGTACTTGGCGACGTGCGACATGCCGGCGAGAGCGGCCGTGACGCCGTAGTCCATCTGCTGGCCAAGCGTCCACGTGTCCTTCGAGTACGGCACCGGGAAGTTCCAGCGCGATTCCTGCGGCCCGAGCGGACGACCCTTCTGGGGATTCACATACGGATCGCCCAAGTTGCCACTGGCGATCTCGGTCAGGATGCGTGGCTGACCGTGATAAATCATGTACTGCCGCGCCGGGGACCACATGTCGTACGACTGATTCCAAGCGACACCTTCCTTCCCCTCTCCGAGGAGCGCCGTCGCCATCGCCTGCCCCACCGTGGCTTGTCCTTGCGACAGAATCGGATGGATGTTGACGTCGAAGGGATCGGTGAAGGGCGGCACGAAGATGCGCGAGCCCTGCGGCCCCTGCTGGTGCATGTCGTGCGTGATGATCGGTTTGTACTTGTTTTGTACCAGCTCGATGTTCATGCGCGTTTCCTTCTGCGTGAACATGAACCAGTCGCGGTTGTCGTCGTGACCGACGTACTTGTGATAGAGGTCGGGAAACACGCGGTTGTAGTTGGTGCCCTTGGTCTTGTACCAGTGGTCGATGACCAGGTGCTGGCCATCGGGATTCTGCGATGGGACGAGGAGGACGACCGCGTTGTCGAGGATTTCACGAATCTGCGGCGAGCTCTCCGTCGCCAGGCGATGAACAATCTCGATGATCGCCTGCCCGTTCGATACTTCCGTCGAGTGGATCGTGGCGTAGAACAGATAGAACGGCTTGCCTTCCGCCGCCAGCTTCTGTGCCTCGGCATCAGAGAGCCCGCGTGGGTCGGCGAGGCGCCGATTGATCTCGACGAGCCGGTCGAACTTTGCCAGATTGTCCGGCGCGCTGATCGTCACGAGCGCGTAATCGTTGCCCATCGTCGTTTTGCCGATCAGGTCGAATCTGACGCGATCGGTGCTCTTCGAGATGAGCTGGAAGTACTCGAGCACCTTCGGATAGCGCGCGAGCTCGCCGTCGACGCCAATCTTGAACCCGAAGAACTGCTCGGGTGCAGGGACGCTCTGCGCCCACACGGGCGACGCCAACGTCGCGACCAGGGCGAGAACAGGGAGCAACCGCGAAGGGCCGGTGTTCATGGGAGAGATATTACAGGAGGGCGGGAAGATGAAACCGGGTTTCGTTTTCGCGGGCCGCTCACCACGAAAGCGAAACCCGGTTTCATTTCCTGCGCGTCAGCGGGACGAAGCGCACCGGAAGGCGCGATTCCTCGCGCAGGCCGTCCACGGTGCGGGTCAGAACGAGGAGGTATTGATCGTTGGTGCCAACGGGCACGACCAGGCGGCCGCCGATGGCAAGTTGATCCACTAACGGCTGCGGAATATGGTCGGGCGCGGCAGTGACGATGACGGCGTCGAAGGGGGCATGTTCGGGCCAACCGGCATAGCCGTCGCCCTCGCGCACATGAACGTTCGAGTAGCCGAGATCGCGCAGGACTGAAGCGGCACGTTGGGCCAGCTCCGCAACGATTTCGACGGTGTAGACTTCGGCGACGAGCTCGCCGAGGACCGCTGCCTGATAGCCGGAGCCGGTGCCCACCTCCAGCACCCGATCCGTTGCATCGAGCGCCAACGCTTCGCTCATGTAGGCGACGATGTACGGCTGAGAAATCGTCTGGCCCTGGCCAATCGCCAGCGGATGATCGCCGTAGGCGGTACCGAGCTCGCTGGGCGGCACAAAGCGATGGCGGGGTACCTGTTCGAGCGCGGCGAGCACGCGCGGATCGCGCACGCCACGAGCGCGAATCTGCGAGTCGACCATCTGGCGTCGCCGGGCCTCGAGCTCGGCCTCGGACTGTGTGTGCTGACCATCGCCGTTGGAGGCGGCGGCGCAGGCCAGGCACCCGCCGACCAGGCAGGCGGCGACGCCCAGTGTCAACAGGCTCATCGTGGGGATAGTACGCCGAAAACGCGAGGCCGCGAGCTTCTCTGTACATGTACATGAACGCAACCTGGTTGGCCTCGTACATGTGAAGGCAACCCGGTTGCCTTCGTAACATGTGAGGGCAACCTGGTTGCCTTCGTACATGCGAGAGCAACCTGGTTGCTGATTACCGCCGCCGAGCTCGCCTGGGGCCGTGGATGGCGACGTCGATGACGTCGCTCGGCGACAGGTTGGTGTAGCCGTCCGCGACGAGATCTCGCACAAATTGCCCGTCCACGCGGTGAATGCGCATCTTCACGAGCTGGGCCGCCGAGAGGCTGCCGAAGCCCACCTCGCGCATCTCGCGGACGAAGACGGGCGTCACGCGGTGGATGCGCATGCGAATGAGCTCGTCGACGTCGAGCGCCTCGAGCCCGAGCTTCTCGAGCTCGTCCATCTCGCTGACGTTCACGCCATGAATCCGCATGCGCACGAGCTCGTCGGCAGGAATGCCTTTGTACCCGCGCTCGACGAGCGACGAGACGAGCTCGGGCGTCACCTTGTGGATGCGAAAACGCACCAGCATGTCGACCGGCAACCCCTTGTAGCCCGCCTCCGCGATCGCGCGGGCGAACTGCGGTGTCGCGCCATGGATTCGCATGCGGACGAGCTCATCGGAGGAGAGACCGCTGTAGCCGAGCGTCCGAAGCTCCTCGATCATGTCGGCTGCGACGCCGTGAATGCGCATGCGCACCAGATCGTCGAACGGCAGGTCGCGATAACCCGCTTGCGACAGCTCCCGCACGTACGACTGCGTGACGTCCACGGCGGCCAGACGCATCAGCTTGTCTGGCGCCAGCGACTGGTATCCCAACGTCGCCATGCCGGCGATATACGACGGATTTGGCGAGAAGGTGAAGGTGCCCGCGCCGCGACCGTTGTCGAACGACCCTTCGAAGCGGAAGATGCCCGCTTCGCGCGTCCAGGCAAAGCGCGCGTCTCTCGCCACGCCCGTGAGAGCGGCCGGCGGCAGACCTTCCAACTCGCGCGCGAGAACGCCGAGTCCCCACCGCCCTTCGCCAGATGCCGTGCGCAGATTCAATTGCACACGGGGATCGGCCTCGGTTGGCGCGTGGCGCGCCTCAGCGGTCCATTCGCCGGTGACGGCTATCGGCACCGCCTGGTGGGCCGGCAACACCGACGCGACGCAGATACCCGTCGCCGCGAGAGCAAAGGTCACCACGGCAGAGATGTGGAACATGAATCCTCCCGGTATCGAGCTCGGTCGGGTGCTTGGACGGCTCTCTCGACGGGAGGGTTGGAACTTCAGTGACAGTCTGCGTCCTTCGAGGATCTCAGGACGCCGCGAGCCGTCGAGCGTGCGCTCGCAATCCAGCCTATCTGCCTCACCAGGCCTATCCGTCCTTGGCTCGCGCGGACCTCAGCGAGCTCCGGCAGGGCCACGACCACGCGGCCTCTCGTCGCCTCGGTGGGCAGCGGACCGGAACGCTCTCACCGACTCACGTGAGTTTCCCCTGGCAGCCCGTGGTGAAAGTCCCGGCGAGCACCGAGACCGGTGAGACGCCCCGGCACCCCAGCACGGCTGCCGCGCTGGGGACCCCGCCCCGCGAGCAAGGCGCGCGACGACTGAGAATATCGGCCATATTTGAAGAAGGAGCAACGCAGCCCGCGGGGATGGCTCACCGGTCGAATGCCGTCGGGACTTTCACCACGGGCTGCTGGAGCGTCGACGCGCGTACCGCCGATCCCGAGCTGTCGCTCGGCATTCTTCGCGGCGTCCATCAGCGTCTCGTTCTGCTCCTCGACTCGCTCACACCTGACGACTTCACGCGAAACGCTCTTCATCCCGAATGGGGTCCGATCTCGGTGGACTGGTTGCTGCAGATGTATGCCTGGCACAGCCGTCATCACGTGGGTCATATCGGGTTGATTCGGTAGGCGCTCCGGGCGCTCCGTCAATCGCAGGTCGAGACGCGTTTCGAGGCTCCGGCGATCGACGCTCAGTCGATCTCCTGATCCCCGCGGAGCAGCAACCGGTGGCGCGAAATACGAAACGACGGCCATCGCGGATCGCGTCGAAGGCGACGTTGACGGTCGACGTATTCGTATTCCCTGCGGTGAGGGCGAGGCCGGCGCTCAGCGAGGCAGACCATTCGTCCGGTGGGGCCTCGGCAGGCTCTGGATCTTGCGCCGCACAGGGACTGGCGATCAAAGCGCACGATAGACCGAGACTCAGTTGGAGATGCCTGCGATGCAGCATCGCGGTCTTGCTACACCACCTCGGTCATGCGGCACGCCGCCCGGAGCACCGCCCCCGCCCAATCGTAGACGGTGTGCCGCGCGACGCGCGCGCCGAGCGCGCGCATACGACGCGTCTGCTGATCGGCGTCCATCAGGAGCGCGCCGTTCAGGGCATCGGCGAATTCGTCCACGGCGTAGGGGTTCACCAGCACGGCCTCGTCGAGCTCGCGTGCCGCCCCGGTAAATCGCGACAGCACGAGCACGCCGCGATAGTCCGAGCGCGACGCGATGAACTCCTTGGCGACGAGATTCATCCCGTCATGGAGCGACGAGACGACGCAGACGTCGGCGGCCCGGTAGAGGGCGGCGATGTCCTCGGGATTCTGGTGCTCTCGGCGATAGAGCACGGGTTGCCAGCCGTTGGCCCCGTGTCGCTCGTTGATGGCTTGGACCATCTCACTGACTTCATGACTGAGCGCCTGATACCCAATCAGATGATCGCGGCTCGGAGCGCCGACCTGGACCATCACGACGCGCCGCCGCCAGTCAGGGTGGCGATCGAGCAGTCGATCGAAGGCCCGCAAGCGATCGGGAATGCCTTTGGTGTAGTCGAGCCGATCGACGCCGAAGATGATCCGCTCGCCGTTGCGCAGGCCGAGTGCATGGCGCGTCTCGCGGAGCTCGGCCGTGCGCGTGTCGCGCTTCTGCGGATGCGACCAGAGCGCCGGATCGATGCTGATGGGACACGGCTTGACATAGGTGGCGCGGCCGCCGCGCCACACCGCGAATCGCTCGTAATCGACCCGTGATTCGAGCGTGCGGTCGACGGTCTCGAGAAAATTGTTGCAGTGATACTGGATATGGAACGCCAGTAAGTCGTTGCCGAGCAGTCCCGTCAGGATCTCCTCGCCCCAGGGGCAGATGCGGAACGCTTCGGGATTGGGCCACGGAATGTGCCAGAACTGACAAACGACCACATCGGGCCGTGCCTCCTTGATGAAGCGTGGCAAGAGCGCGAAGTGGTAGTCCTGGACGAACACGAGCGCCGGCGAGTCCTCGATCTCTTCGAGCACCGTGTCGGCAAAACGCCGGTTCACGCGCACGTAATGATGCCAGTCCGACTCGTTGAATTGCGGACGGGTGTAGGCAATGTGGCACAACGGCCAGAGCGCGTTGTTGGCGAGCCCGTAGTAATAGCCTTCCTCCTCTTCGGGCGAAAGCCAGACGCGGCGCAGCGTGTAGGACGGACGATCGGGCGGCACGGCAACGCGCCCCTTGGCGTCGGACGCCGCGCGGTCGCCGCTCCCGCTGGCGTGGCCCACCCAAGTGCCGCCACATGCGCGCATGACGGGGTCGAGTGCCGTCACGAGGCCGCTGGCCGGTTGGATCCAGGAGATTTCACCGCGGGGCTTTTGCCGGCGCACCCGCGCCCACCAGCCTTGCGGCTCGACCGCGTTTTTCAGGTGAATGTACGGCTCGCGGTTGGCCACGACGACGAGCCGGGTATCGCGGAGCTCATCCGAGAGCACTGAAACCAGCTCGGCCGAAGTCATGACACCCTGACCTTACTCTCTCTCGGACAGCCATCTCAAGAGCGCATCGACCTCCGCAATACTCGGAAGTTGATGGCTGGCGGCTGTCGGCCGCGAGCCAATCAAGACCCCGATCCCACGGTCGATCACCTTGAAAGCATCCTCATCCGTCACATCGTCGCCAAGAAACACCACCCATGGCTCCTGATCGAATCGCTCGCCCACATCGTCGGCGATCCACTGCGTCGCGTCGCCTTTGTGGCAGGAGATATTGGGCAAATACTCGATGACGGCGTTCCCTTCGAGACGCTTCAGTTGACCGCTGGCGAGCCAGGGCGCGGCGCACGCCTCCGCAAGCGCCTCGGCCTCGGCCCGGCGGTCGAGCGGCGTCCCCCGGGTGTGGAGCGCGACCGACACTTCCTTGTCCTCGACCAGAACTCCCGGAATACGGGACAGCGCATCGTTCAGGCGGGTGGTCAGGTCACCCACGTAGGCCTTCGCCAAACCGAGGTCGGGGTGTCGCCAATGCCGACCATCGACCGCGATCTCCATACCGTGCGTGCCCGCGAAATAAACACACGACGGCAACGCCGTTCGCCGTCGTAGGTCGACGAGCCGGCGACCGCTGACGAGCCCGACCGATTTGGCCGGGTCGAGCGAGAGCACTTCAAGCAGCGCGCGACGCTCGCTCGTCAGCATGGGCACCGCGGGATCGGGATGAAAATCAGCCAACGTGCCGTCGAAGTCGGACAGCAGCACCAAGCGCGAGCCGGGAGGCCGGCACTCGATCGCGCGCTGCACGGTAGAGATCATCTGCGTCTATTTTGACACCGGTTCTGTAACCGAGCGTGACGTGTCAGCAAAGAGGGGGAGTGGCGGGTCTGAAGAGCTTGTGAAGAGATCCGCCGATTGCGGGCGTAGGGCTCGAGGCTCGAACGCGTTGCGACATTCGCACCATCGTAGTGGCCGGTACGAAACACCCGCGTCACGGGCCGGCAAACAACACGCGCGCGGCGAGCGCGACGAGCGCCACGGCCGTCGCGGCCTGCAGCGCCTGCCGCGCCGCAGGACGATCGAAGACATGCCGGACGCGGTCGAAGGCCAGGGCCCACATCCCGTGGCTGGCGAAGGCCATCACGATCTGCATGCTGGCCAGGAGCGCGAAATGCCAGCGCGGCGCGTCTGCAGGCACGAACGACGGGACCACCACGAGATAGAACGTGGCAATCGATGGGTTGAGCAGGTTGACGGTCAGCCCTTGGCGGAAGCTGCCGCGGGACATCGCCGGCGACGCCGGCCGCTCGTCGCGCTGAGCGGTCCTGAACGCCCGCCATAAGCTCGCCGTCCCCAGCCACGCGAGATACAGACCACCGACGACTTTCACCACGCCGAGCGTCGCCGGCCATCGCGCGAGCACGACCGCCAGACCCAGACCCGCTGCGGTGGCATGTGTCGTGTTACCGAGCGCGGCACCGAGCGCCGCAGAAAATCCCCCACGTGGGCCGGTGGCCAGCGTGTGCTGGATGACGACGGCGGTCGTCGAGCCAGGCGTGATGACGAGCAAAAAGGTGTAGGTGAGATAGGCGACGAGTCGCGTATCGAAGACCATTGAGCGTGAGGCGTGAGGCACATGCGACGCGTGCCGCGATCAGCATACCCGCGATGGGAGGTGTGTCTTGCGGGCATAATGCACAGGTCGTGAAGAGGCCGCCTCGCCACACGCCCGCGCGTACTGCGCCCGCGGTCATTGCCGATGACATGGCGCGCCGCTTCGCGGCGCGCTTCGGGGGTCCCGCTCGCGTCTATCGCGCGCCCGGACGCGTCAATCTCATCGGCGAGCACACCGACTACAACGACGGCTTCGTCATGCCGATGGCGATCGATGCCTCCACCTGGGTGGCGATCGCTCTCCGCGACGATCGCCGGCTCGTCGTGCACTCGGAGACGGTCGGCGAAACATTCGAAGCCGTGCTCGATGGCACCACGCTCAGTCCGCGGCGCCACTGGAGCGACTACGTGGTGGGCGTTGCCGTCGAGCTGATTGACGACGGCGCCGAGCTCCCCGGCGCCAACATGCTCGTGTGGAGCGAGGTGCCGCGCGGAGCGGGTCTGAGCTCGTCGGCGGCGCTCGAGGTGTCGGTGGGATTCGCGCTCTTGGACAGCGTGGGTCGTCCGATCGATCGGGTCGCTCTGGCGCGCCTGTGTCAGCGGGCCGAGAACGTCTTCGTCGGCGCCCGCGTCGGCATCATGGATCAGTTCATCGCGTGCCACGGTGTCGCCGACGCGGCGGTGTGGCTCGATTGCCGGTCGCTCGACTTCCGCACGCTTCACCTCCCGACCGACGTCCGAGTGATCATCTGTAACACCATGGTCAAGCACGCGATCGCCGCCGGGGAATACAACACGCGGCGCGCGGAGTGCGAGGCCGCGGCAGCGGCCATCGCTCGGTCGACGCCGGGCGTACACGCGCTGCGCGACGTCACGCCGGACGACCTGGATCGCGTCGGCCCTCTCTTATCACCTGTTTTATTCCGCCGCGCGCGTCATGTCGTGACGGAGAACCGACGAGTTCTCCAAGCGGCCGAGGCCCTGGACCGGCTCGACGTCGTGGGGTTTGGGGCACTGATGTCCAACTCTCACGCGTCGTTGCGCGACGATTTCGCGGTGAGCTGCCGCGAGCTCGACGTCATGGTCGAGATCGCGTCGGCGCTCCCGGGCGTCTACGGCGCCCGTATGACGGGGGGCGGATTTGGCGGCTGCACCGTCAACCTTGTCGCCACGACCGCGATCGACACCTTCCTTTCGACGATCGCCGAACGCTACGCCAAGGCGACCGGCATCCAACCGGATCTCTACATCTCGACTGCGGCCGACGCCGTTCAGCGGGTGGTGCCCGTCGCATGAGCGATCTCGATCTCCAGACCCACACTCATCGCCGATTCAACCCGCTGACTGAGGAGTGGGTGTTAGTGTCGCCCCACCGCACAGCCCGCCCCTGGCAAGGGCAAGTGGAAGACGTGACGACGGAACAGGCGCCGCGCTTCGACGCGGCGTGTTACATGTGCCCTGGCAACCGACGCGCCAATGGAGCGATCAACCCCGAGTACGGGTCGACCTTCGTCTTCGACAACGACTTCCCCGCCTTGCGTCCGGACACGCCACTCGCCGTCAGCGGCGACGGCTTGCGGATGGCCCGCGGCGAGACAGGCCTTTGCCGTGTCGTGTGCTTCTCGCCGCGGCACGACTTGACGCTGGCGCGTATGTCACGGCCGTCGATTCGTGCGGTTGTCGACGTCTGGGTGTCCGAGCTCGAAGCGATCGGGCGCGCGCCAGCGATCGGCTACGTGCAAATCTTCGAGAATCGCGGGGCCATGATGGGCGCCAGCAATCCGCATCCTCACGGTCAGATCTGGGCGAGCGCTGATATGCCCAACGAACCGCTGAAGGAGCAGCTCGCACAGCAGGCCTACCTCGAGAAGAACGGCCACGATCTCCTGGGCGACTACCTCGAACGCGAGCAGCAGAGCGAGGAGCGGATCGTATGCGCCAACGAGCATTTCGTGGCGCTCGTACCGTTCTGGGCGGTGTGGCCCTTCGAGACGCTCGTGCTCCCGACGCGGCACGTCAGCGGGCTTGACGACCTCGACGATGCGGAGCGGGACGGGCTGTCAGACATCATCAAGCGCTTCACGGTGCGCTACGACAACCTGTTTCACACGCCGTTTCCCTACTCCATGGGATTTCATCAGCGCCCGACGGATGGCGACTCACATCCCGCATGGCGCCTGCACACGCACTTCTACCCGCCGCTGCTGCGGTCAGCCACCGTTCGCAAGTTCATGGTCGGCTACGAGATGCTCGGCACGGCGCAGCGAGACACGACGCCCGAGCAGGCGGCCGCGCGGCTGCGCGCGATGTCAGAGCACCACTATCTCGGCGATGCCGATGACGTCTTCGCCGCCGGCTGATACGTTTTCTCGCCAGCCGCGATGCGGACTTTCAGGCGGTTCTGCGGGGGCGGGAGCGGACACGTGGTGTAGGGGTTGTAGGCGCAAGGCGGGTTTTCCGCGTAGTTGAAGTCGAGCGTGAACGGGCCGGCTGCCGGCATCGGCGCGTAGAGGAACCGCGCCGACGGGTAGGACTCGCGCCCGCTCGTCAAATCGCGGAACACGAACCACATGCGCTGACCCGAGCGCCAGGCTTCCATGGTGTGGTCCTGGCCGCCCAACGAGAAGCTCACGGTGCCGACGGCCGTGAAGGGCTCGAGGTCGCCGAGGATGTTCGGAATCTCGATCACTTTGGCGTCCGGATATGGTGTGTAACGGGCCGACACGCGCACGGCGGGGTCGGCATCGAACCATTTCAGTCCGGTAAAGCCGGTACGGATCGGGCTGTCGAGATTGCGCACGCGCAGGGCCAGCCGCGGCCCGCTGTAGTGCGCAAAGAAGATCACGCGGCCGAACGTGACGAGATCCGCGGGTTTGCCACCGCCCGCCAGCTTCAGCTCGGCCTCGTTGACTTGTTGCCCGTTCACCTGAATCGTCCGCCCGGCCAGGGCGCGGATCGACACCTTGCGATCTTGCAAGACGACCACGGCCGCTTCGCCTGGCACATCGCGGAAGTCGAGCACGATGTCGTTGGTGGCGTCCCGCCCCAGGCGGTTCTCACCCGGCGACAGGAAATGCAAGCCCGCCACCGTCAACCAACTGTTGTCCTGCTTGAGCGTCGTCTCTTTATCGGCGCGCCATTTCGCGAGCGCGGCGTGATCATATTCCTGCCCGGTGACACTCGCGGTCGACAGGATGACGAGGAAACCAGCGGCGAGCAATCGTAGGCAGCGTGGCATGGGCACCTCGGAAGAAAACCGGGCGTCCTCTCTCGAAGCAGGTCGAGAAGACGGAGCCCGGTGCGTCTGCCGAGGCCATTCTATACGAGAAGCACGCTCGGTTACCGCGCGGCGACCTTCAACGCCGCATCGTCGAGGGTGACGTCAGCACCGCGCCAGGCATTCTCGAACGCCGTGCGTGCGGTCGTCGCTGCAGCGGTCTTGCCTTGACGGTCGAGGCTCTTCCACAGCCCGAACAAGGAGCGCGGATTGTTGCGGAAGACCTCGAGGTCCGCGCGGTAGACCTTCTCGGCCTCGACCGGCCTGCTGGCCCGCAGCAATGCCGCGCCGAGCCCCTCGCGCGTCGGCAGCAGCCAATCGGGAGGCTCGGCATAGCCGAGGGTGTCTTCTGCCGCCACGGCGGCCGTCCATGCCTCGACCGCCGTGACGGAGTTGCCGCGCGCGTCGGCGATGCGCGCCGCCAGGTCGCGACGCGCAAGCTCCACGACCGGCGGCGCCAGGTTCGCCGAGCTCACCGCCGCGTCGGCCGGCACCTGCTTCGCCGCCGCCGCGAGCGCCTCGGCCTCTTTCGATGCGCCAGCCACATCGCCCTTGCCGGCAAGCGCGGCGCCGCGCACGAAATGATGGTAGACGCTTTGAACGGGCCGGCCAGGAGGCGGCGCGGCAAGGGCCAACGCATCATCCCAGCGGCCGAACCGGACGAGCACTAGTCCCTCCTGGAGCGCGAAGGGCTGCACCATCACGACCTCGCCGGCAATGGGCTCGACGAGCTTGACCGTCTTTTGCGCGGCGGCACGCGCGCCGACGTAGTGGCCGGCAAACATCAGCGCCGCCGACTCGAATTGCAGGTTGTGGCCGTAGTACATCAGCGGATACATGCCGCTTGCCCCCGTGGCTTGCACGTACTTCTCGTCAACGCGCGCCGCTTCGGCATTGCTCTTGGCCGACGCGAGATAGTCGCCAGTGCGGATGTAGATGTGCGCCGGCATGTGGACCAGATGTCCGGCGCCAGGCACCAGGGTCTCGAGGCGCTTCGCGCTCGGCATCGCGCGCTCGGGCGCCGTCGAGGCTTCGACGGCGTGAATGTAGTAGTGATTCGCGCCTGGATGCAGGGGATTACGGGCCAGCACCGACTCGATGGTCTTGACGATGACGTCGGTGCCGGGCGCCGGCTGACCCTTCACGTCGTAGAGCTTCCACGGGCGGAGATTCATCAGACTCTCGGCGTACAGGGTCGCCGCATCGAGATCGTCTGCGTACTTCGCCGATACCTGGCCCATGGCCTTCGAGTACGCCTGCTCACGATCGGCCTGCTTGCCGTCGTCGGGTGTCTCGACGTAGCGCAAGGCGAGCGCATCGACAAATGCCTTCTCGACCTGGCTGCCATTGCCGGCGCGGGCTCGCGCCGCGGCGAGATGCTTGTAGGCCTGGCCCAAGCGATCCGGAGTCGCCGTGTCGTTGTAATTGGTGCCAAGGGCGAGCAACATGCCCCAATTGGATGCCGTCAGCTTATTCCCCTTGTCTGCGGTGACAGCCAGCGGGCCAGCAGAAAAAGGACGGTCTGAGC
>JAIVJN010000163.1 GCA_020200025.1 Acidobacteriota bacterium
GCCAGAAAGTGGGACAGGTCGCGCGCGTGGAAGGCGAACAGGCGCGAAGCCGTCTCGTCGTCCGCAGCAGGAGCGGCGAGGTGCTCATCCCCCTCGCCGTTGAAATTTGCCAGGTCGATGTCTCAGCGCGCCGAATCGTCGTCACCCCGCCCGCGGGTTTGTTGGAAGTGAACGGAGAATGGCGGTGAGAGTGCAGAGTTCAGAGTGCAAAAGTGCAGAGTTAGGCACCGTTGGCTTTCACAACTCTGAACTCTGCACTCTGAACTAAGAATGAGAATTGACATCATCACCATCTTTCCGCAGATGGTGGAAGCCGGGCTCGCCGAAGGCGTCGTCGGGCGTGCAAGAACGCGCGGGGTGCTCGACATCGTCGTGCACGATCTTCGAGCTTTCACCACCGACCGGCATCATGTTGTCGACGATGTGCCCTTTGGTGGCGGGCCGGGGATGGTCATGAAGCCCGAGCCGCTGTTTGCGGCGGTCGAGGCGTTGACGGAACGTCGGGGCGCGCCAGATGCGGTCGTCATGACGTCGCCGGCAGGTAAGCCGTTCTTGCAACGGGACGCCTGCCGCCTGGCATGCCTGGGTCACGTCGTCTGGTTGTGTGGACGCTACGAAGGCATCGACGAACGCGTCCACGCCGCTTTGGCGACCGAGGAAGTATCGATCGGCGATTACGTGCTGTCCGGGGGCGAGCTACCCGCGCTGGTGATGGTCGACGCGGTTGCTCGATTGGTGCCAGGAGTGGTCGGCGACGAGGATTCGATCGTGGCCGACTCGTTCTCTCGCGGGCTGCTCGACTTTCCGCACTACACGCGCCCGGCCGTGTTCAGGGGCATGCGCGTGCCCGACGTGCTGCTGTCCGGCCATCACGGCCAGATTGGCCGCTGGCGTCGGTTGGAAGCGCTGCGGCGCACCGCCGAGCGCCGGCCCGAGCTGCTCGCGACGGCGCGGCTCGATGAGGACGAACGCCAGATGTTGCGCGAGTTGGGTGGATCATCGGCGCGCAAGGATTCAGAAGGGAGCGAATGAGATGGGGGCGATCGACATCGTGGAAAGCGTGCAACTGGTCGAGCGGCCGCGGATCAAGGCGGGTGACACGGTCAAAGTGCACGTCCGTGTGAAGGAAGGCGACAAAGAGCGCATCCAGATCTTCGAGGGGGTGGTCATCAACTACCGGCGTGGTGGGGTCCGCTCGTCCTTCACGGTCAGAAAAGTGTCGTTCGGCCAGGGCGTCGAGCGCATCTTTCCGCTCCATTCGCCGATTATCCAGAAGATCGACGTCGTGCGGTCGGCCAAGGTGCGTCGCGCGAAGCTCTATTTTCTGCGCGAGCTGAAGGGCAAGGCGGCACGTATGAAGGAAGTGAAAAGAACCGTCTAGGATCGGGGCGGGTGCGTCAAGTGCGGTAGGTGCGCGGGTACCTCGGTGCGGAGAGTGCGGTAGGTGCGTCAGGTGCGGGCCACACACAAAGTCCAGGCGCGACGGACCCTCGAGAACGCGATGCGCCGCTATGGGTTCGTGGCTGTCGCCGGGGTCGACGAGGTGGGTCGGGGATGCTTGGCCGGGCCGGTGATGGCCGGGGCGGTCGTGCTGGACGCGGGGCGACATATCGCCGGGCTGGCCGATTCGAAAGCGTTGACCGCCGCCGATCGCGAGGCGCTCTATGGCGAGATTGTTGCTCGTGCGGCTGGCTGGGCGGTTGCCGCTGTCGAGCCGACCGAGATCGACGCCATCAACATCCATCGCGCGACGTTGAAAGCCATGCGCGAGGCGGTGTGTATGCTGGCGCCGCTGCCAGACTTGGTCCTCGTCGACGCGTTTCGCGTGCCCAACCTGCTGATCGCGCAGCGCAGCGTGATCGGCGGCGATCGGCAATGCGCGGCGATCGCCGCGGCATCGATTGTGGCCAAGGTGACGCGCGACCGGTTGATGCGCCGGCTGCACGCCGACTACCCGGGCTACGGGTTCGATCGGCACAAGGGCTATGCGACGGCGGACCACTTGGCCGCCGTCGCTCGGCACGGGTACTCGGCGGTGCACCGTCGCACGTTCAGGCCGCCGACGCTGTTTGACACGAGAGGCTGAGGGCTCGATGCCGCCGTTCGATCGCGAAGGCGCACTGAAGAAGGCCGAGAAGGCGCTGCGCCAAGGGCGCATCGACGCGGCCATCCAGGAATACGTCCGCCTCATCGAGGCCCAGCCGCGAGACTGGAACAGCGCCAACGCCCTGGGCGATCTCTACGTGCGGGCCGGCCAGCCCGAGCGAGGTGTGGCGGAGTACACGCGCATCGCCGATCACCTCGCGGGCGAAGGCTTCTACTCGAAGGCCGCCGCACTCTTCAAGAAGATCCTCAAGATCAAATCCGACAACGACTATGCGTTGATGCAGTCGGGAGAGCTGGCCATCAAGCAAGGATTGATCGGCGACGCCAAGAAGGCGTTTCAAGTCGTCGCCGAGCGTCGCCGCACAACGGGGGACAAGAAGGGCGCCGCCGAGATGAGCATCCGGATCGGTACGCTCGATCCGGACGATCTCGACGCCCGGCGATCGGCCGCTCGAGCCGCTTACGACATCGGCGACACGCAGACCGCCTTGCGCGAATACCGCGAGATTGGCATCAAGTCCGACAAGCTGGGCGAACGTGCCGCCTCACTTGCTGCCTTCCAGTCGGCCTTCGACATCGATTCGTCCGACATCGCGGTCCGCACGCGGCTTCTCAAGGGCTATCTCGAAGCGAACGACTTTTCGCGTGCGCGTGCGGTCGCGCGCGGCCCCGCCGAGCTCAAGCAGATTGCCTCGGCCCTCGAGACGCAGGGCCGGACCGACGACATGCTGGAGGTCCTCGCCGAGATCGCCGCAGCCGACCCGACCGATCTGGATGTTCGCGCCGGTCTCGCCCAGGCGTACGCCGCGAAGGGCGATCTGGAACGGGCGAAATCGTTCCTCACGCCCGAAACGGCCGCCAAAAATCCGGCGCTGTGGCTCACGCTTGCGGAAATGGAGCTCTCGCGCGACCGCCTCGCCGAAGGCCGGGCCGCCGTCGTGCAGGCCATTGGGCTCGACTCGAGTCAACGCGAAGCGGCGGTGGTGCTCGGCTGCCGTCTCTCGCTCAACTCGCCCGAGGCGGGATACCAGTGTATCGACGCGGTAACCGATGCGGCGCTCGCCGAGAACGACTACGCGGCTGCCGCTGCCGCGTTGCACGAGTTCGTGACCCGCGTCCGCAACCACATCGTCGCGCTGATGAGGCTCGTCGAGGTCTGTGTCGACGGCGGTCTCGAAGCTCCGATGTACGAGGCGCAGGCGCAGCTCGCCGATTCGTACCTCGAGGTCGGGCGCGGTCTCGAGGCGCGGATCATCAGCGAAGATCTCGTCGCCCGCGAGCCGTGGAATCGCGCGAACATCGAGCGCTTCCGCAAGGCGTTGGTCATGCTCGGCGAAAAGGATCCCGACGCCGTCATCGCCGACCGGCTGAGCGGCGATAGTCCTTTCCTGGCCACCGACAATCTGGATCTGAACGACGGCCTCAATCTCGACGAGCTCGCGCTTCCGAGTGCCGGCCAGACGACGCAGAGTGCGCGCGGTGACGTGCCGCGCGGGGCCTCGCGTCAATCATTGACCGCCGCACGCGGAGCCGCTGACCCTGCTGAAGTCGACCTCAGCAACGAGCTCGACGGCGACGACGACGAGGCCTCGCGTTCCCTCGATGCCGTGTTCCAGGAACTTCGGGAAGGAGTCGACCGCGTCCCTGGAGAAGAGCGCGCCGGCGAGCAGTACCGCGCCGCGCTGACCTTCCGGGAAATGGGGCTGGTCGACGAAGCCATACGATCGCTCGAAGCGGCGGCTCGCTCGCCGCGGCAGCGCTTCGATGCGGCCTCGCTCTTGGGGCGGCTCCACCTCGAGCAAGGTCGGCCCCCCCGCGCCATCGAGTGGTTCGAGCGCAACTACTTCGCCGGCGCGGTTCCACTCGTCAAGGACGCGATCTCGAACAACTACGTTCGCGGGGCCATCTCCGGCCTGGGGCTCGTCAACATCTACGCCGCCCTCGCCGAGCTCTCCGACGTGCTGCGCTCCCGTGCCAGCGAAGAGCCGGCCGCCGAGCCGCATGGCCGGTAGGGCTACTCTCTGCCTGATCACCGACAGGCGGCGTCTCGCCGGGCGGGTTGGCGCGTCGCTCGACCGCGCGTCGTCGCTCGTCGCGCGACAAATCGAGGGTGCCGTGGCCGCCGGTGTGGAGCTCGTTCAGTTGCGGGAGCGTGACCTGAGCGCGCGCGATCTCGTAGCTCTTGCTCGTCTGCTCGCGACCATTACCCACGGCACGACAACACGCCTGCTCGTCAACGATCGGATCGACGTCGCACTGGTGGCCGCCGCCGGTGGCTCTCATCTGAGAGCAGACTCGCCGCCGCCGCCGACGATCCGCGCCCTGGTGCCTTCCGGCTGGGTGGTCAGCTGTGCGGTTCACTCCGAGGCCGCCGTGCAACGCGCACGCGGAGCCGATGTGCTCGTTGCGGGCACGTTGTTCTCCACTCCTTCCAAGCCGCATGACGGGACGCTGCTCGGACTCGACGGGCTCACGCGCGTGGTGCAAGCCGCCGGCGCCGTCCCCGTTCTCGCCGTCGGCGGGATTACGGCGGCGACGGCTGCCGGGATCAAGCGGGCTGGCGCTGCGGGTGTGGCGGCCATTGGCGCCTTTCTGCCAGAACCCGCCGGCGATCTCGCAGGAAGTGTGCAGCAGCAAGCCATCCTGCTGCGGCTGGCGTTTGACTCTGCGGATCGCGCTCCCTAAGATCGAAACAGTACCGGGTTCAGTTTCTGGTGTCGCGTCTCGCACGGGTCGTTGTGTATCGCGGCCCCGGGAATGTAACGCCCGGCCGAGTACCAGCGGCTCCGGAGACACGATCCTGGCCCGATCTCCTCATATGCCACGCCGCACGCTCCGTCTCTCGATGGCACCTAGCTTCCCGCGCGTGAGCGGGCAGGTGGCAGACGTCCTCGCTTGCACTGGCCGCCCGGCCGGGATCGCTCCGTAATGGATGTTGGCCTCCGCACGCCCCTGCTGGATTTCTTCCGGCGCGGCGATGTCGCGCGCGACGTGCGGCTGCTCGCGGCACAAGGCGCCATCGCGC
>JAIVJN010000164.1 GCA_020200025.1 Acidobacteriota bacterium
GTGTGCGCGCGGTGCTAGAGCAGGCCGCCCCATCCATGCCGCTCGATGCTTTCGTCGTCAGCGCCACGAAAGGGCTCGATGAGGCGAGCCTGCGGCGGATGTCCGAAGTGGTGGCCGACGCGCTGCCCGGCATACGAGAGCTCGCCGTTCTCTCTGGTCCAAGCTTCGCCGCGGAGCTCGCGCGGGGGCTGCCCACCGCCGTCGTCGTCGCCTCGACGAGCTGCACGGCCGTGGAGCACGTGCAGGCAGAGTTCCGGTCGTCGGTCTTGCGTCTGTATGGAAGCGCCGATGTTGCCGGGGTCGAAATCGGCGGCGCCTTGAAGAACGTCATCGCCATCGCCGCCGGTGTCGTCGAGGGACTGGGCCTCGGTCACAATGCGCTCGCGGCGCTCATCACGCGCGGCCTTGCCGAGATCACGCGCTTGGCCGTCGCGCTCGGTGCACAGCGCGAGACGTTGGCCGGCTTGGCCGGTCTCGGTGACCTCGTGTTGACGTGTACCGGACAATTGAGCCGCAATCGCCACGTCGGCTCCGAGCTTGCGCGTGGTCGAGGGCTGCCAGAGATTCTCGCCGGTACGAAGATGGTGGCTGAAGGAGTACGCACCACGCACGCTGCGCTCGCCCTGGGCGCACGCGTGGGCGTCGAGTTGCCGATCGCCTCCCAGATGGCCGAGGTCCTGGGCGGCCGCAAGACACCGCTCGCGGCGGTGGAAGAGCTGATGGGGCGGCGACAGAAGGCGGAGAGGTCTTGAACGGCAACCGGGAGTCGGCAGTCGGCAGTCGATAGTCGATAGTCGAAGTGTTTCGAGCTGACGTCGTCTCGGGACTACTCTTCGTCTGCCGTCTGCCGTCTGCCGTCTGCCGTCTGCCGTCTGCCGTCTGCCGTCTGCCGAGTACAATTGCGCTGATGGGTCTCTTCGATCGACTGAAGCAGGGGCTGTCTCGGACGGCGCAGCAGATTTCCGCGCGCTTTGACGATGTCGTGCGCGGCGCTGATGCGCCAGAGAAGCGGACGCGCGCGATCGAGGTCGAGACCCTCGAGGCGCTCGAAGAGCTCTTGATCATGGCGGATGTGGGCGTGCCCGCGACCACCCACATCGTCGAAGCCGTCGGCCGGCGCGCGCGCCGCGGTGAGAGCCTTCGTCAACTCGTGAGCGAGGAGATCCAGCGCATCTTCGACGGCGTTGCGGCGCCCATTCCCAACGGCGTGCCGCCGCACGTTGTGTTGGTCGTTGGCGTCAACGGCACCGGCAAGACCACGACGATCGGCAAGCTGGCCAATCAGTTCAAGCGCGCGGGGAAGTTGCCCATCATCTGCGCCGCCGACACGTTTCGCGCGGCGGCGGTCGATCAGCTGCAAATCTGGGCCGATCGCGCGGGGGTCGATATGGTTCGCGCGAGAGAGGGTTCGGACCCAGCGGCCGTCGTGTTCGACGCCTTGGCTGCGGGCAAGGCGCGAGGGCGCGATCTCGTGCTCGTGGACACTGCCGGGCGCTTGCACACCCGAGTCAATTTGATGAACGAGCTGGACAAGATCCGACGCGTCGCCGAGCGCGAGGTGCCCGGCGCTCCGCACGAGGTCTTGCTCGTGCTCGATGCCACGGTTGGCCAGAACGGCCTGGTGCAGGCGCGCGAGTTCACGAGCGTGGCCGGCGTCAACGGCATCGTGCTCACGAAGCTCGATGGCACGGCAAAGGGCGGCATCGCCGTCGCGATCGCGCACGATCTGAAGGTGCCCATTCGTTTCGTCGGGGTCGGTGAAGGCATCGACGATCTGCTGCCCTTCTCGGCGAAAGAGTACGTCGACGCGCTCTTCCAGGAGAAGTGGTGAGCCTTCGACGCGGCTCACCCCTCGACGGCCTCCGGGTGACTGACGCCGCATGGATGCGGCGCGCGCTGTTCCACGCCGGCCGGGCGATCGGAAACACGTCGCCCAACCCCATGGTTGGCGCCGTGGTCGTCTCATCCGACGGGCTTGTCGTCGGAGAGGGCCGGCATCACCGCGCTGGCGAGCCGCATGCCGAGGTTCACGCCTTGGACGAGGCAGGCGCGGCGGCGCGCGGAGCGACGCTCTACGTGACGCTGGAGCCGTGCTGTCACACGGGCCGTACCGGTCCATGCACGCGCCGCATCCTCGACGCTGGCGTCGTTCGCGTCGTCGCGGCCATGCCCGATCCGAACCGGCTCGTGAGCGGCCGTGGCTTCGAGCAGCTTCGCGCGCACGGCGTGTCGGTGGATATCGGGTTGGGCCGTCAGCAAGCCGAGCGGCTGAACCGCGGATTCCTTTCTGTTCAGTCGCGCGGACGTCCATTCGTGATGCTGAAAGCGGCAACGAGCCTCGACGGATGCATCGCAGCGGCGGTCGGCAGGCGCACGAACCTGACCTCGACCGAAGCGAATCGCCGCACGCATCTGCTGCGCGCGTCCGTGGACGCTATCGGCGTCGGTTCGGGAACCATTCTCGTGGACGACCCGCTGTTGACCGTCCGCGAATGTCACAGGGTGAGTCGGCTTGCTCGAGTCGTCTTCGATCGACGCCTCAGAACGCCGCCGCACGCCCGCCTGCTATCGACGGTCGACCATGGGCCCGTCATAATATTGACCGGGGAGACGGCTGCAACCGCCGCACCGGCGCGCGTTCGCGCGCTCGAGGAGGCGGGCGCGGAGGTGGTCCCGACGCCAGGCGATCTCCGCGCTTCGCTGACGCTCCTGGTCGCGCGGGGCATATTGACCTTGCTCGTCGAGGGTGGTGGGGCGCTGCACGACGCGTTCTGGGCGATGGGTTTGGTTGACGAGGTGCACTTGGTCGTCGCGCCCGTGGTATTGGGAAGCGCCGGTGTGCCTCTCATGGGCGGCCGCCCGTTCCCGCGCGCGGCACTCGACCTGACGCTCGTCGAGCCACGCGGTCCGGACACCTGGATCGAAGCGGATGTTTACCGGGCTCGTTGAAGCGGTCGGCACGCTGGTAGAAGTCAAGCCCATGGCGGGCGGCTACCGCGTGCGCATTCAATCACCCCTCGCTCACGAGCTCACTCCAGGCGACAGCCTCGCGGTGGCCGGGGTCTGTCTGACGGCGATTCTGGTCGACGGCAACGAAGTGCACGCCGACGTCGGACCTGAAACCACGCGCGTCACGACACTCGGCGGGCTTCAGCGCGGACAAGGCGTCAATCTCGAGCGGCCGGTGCGCTTCGACGGCCGGCTCGGCGGCCATTTCGTCCTCGGGCATGTCGACGGCGTCGGACAGGTCGACGAAATCAGGCGCGAGGCGGACTGCTATTGGCTCACTATCAGCTATCCGGCGGCCCTCCGGCGGTATTTCATCCGCAAGGGATCGGTCGCGCTCGACGGCGTCAGCCTGACGATCGCCGGGCTCGGTCCGAAACAGTTCGACGTGCAGGTCATCCCATTCACCTGGGCCCACACGACGTTGCATGCGCTGCGGCCGGCTGACCGCGTCAACCTCGAATGCGACATGATTGGCAAGTACGTCGTCGGCGCCGTGGATCAGGCGGGATTCGGCAGCTCAGCGGGGACGGGGGGACAGTGACATGGCTGGCAAGTTGAAGATCGCCAAGGGTGCGCGCCCCAAGGGGCCCTTTGCCCCGATCGAGGCGGCTGTCGAGGCCATCCGCGAGGGCCGCATGGTGATCGTCGTCGACGACGAGGATCGCGAGAACGAAGGCGATCTGACGATCGCGGCCGAGAAGGTGACGCCCGAGTCGATCAACTTCATGATGAAGCACGGACGCGGGCTCATCTGCCTGCCGTTGACCGCGCATCGGGTGGACGAGCTCGAGATCCCCCTGCAGGTACCGCAGCAGCTCAACTCCGCACGCTTCGAGACCGCCTTCTGCGTGGGCATCGAAGCCCGTCACGGCACGACCACGGGGATTTCCGCGGCCGACCGTGCCACGACGGTGCTCTCGGCCTGCGAGATCGCGAACGACGATGGGTCGATGGCGCGCGTGCCGGATCTGACGCGGTTCGCGAAGCGGCATTCGCTCCTGATGATCACGATCGCCGATCTCATCCGCTACCGGATGCGCACGGAAGGACTGGTGCGCAAAGCGGCGACCGCCAATCTGCCGACCGAGCACGGTCCCTTCCGCATCCACGCCTTCGAGAGCTTGATCGACCACGAGACACACGTCGCGCTCGTGTGCGGAGAACTCGGCGACGGGGAAGACGTGCTGGTCCGCGTGCACTCGAAGTGCCTGACCGGCGACGTGTTCCACTCGGCGCGCTGCGACTGCGGCCCGCAACTCGAGAGTGCCATGCAGCGCATCGCGCAGGAAGGCCGGGGTGTCTTGCTCTATCTCAACCAAGAGGGCCGCGGCATCGGCCTGGCCAACAAGCTCAAGGCCTACGAGCTGCAGGATGAGGGCTTCGACACGGTCGAGGCCAACGAGCGACTGGGCTTCAAGGCCGACCAGCGCGATTACGGCATCGGCGCGCAGATCCTGCGCAGTCTGGGGATCCGCACGATGCGCCTCCTCACCAACAATCCGCGCAAGTTCGTTGGCCTGCAGGGCTACGGGCTTTCCGTGTCCGGCACCGAGCCACTCGAGATTCCCGCCTCCGACACCACCCGGAAGTATCTGAAAACCAAGAAGGACAAGCTCGGACACGAGTTGAAGGGAGTCTGAGCCACCAGGTTGCTTCGTGGCGCGATTTCCTTGTAGCATAAGCGTTTGCGCCGCGAAGCCTGGGCTTCGCCGTGGCACCCATGTTCGACGCACTTAGCGGCCGCCTGCAGGACGTCTTCCAGTCGCTCAAAGGGGAGACTCGCCTTACCGAAGCGACAGTCGAGACCGCCCTCCGAGACATTCGGATGGCGCTCATCGAAGCCGACGTCAACATCAACGTCGTCAAAGCGTTCATCGATCGCGTCCGCGATCGGGCCATGGATCAGGCTGTACTGAAGAGCCTGACCCCGAGTCAGCAGGTCACCAAGATCGTCCGCGACGAGCTGCTCGCCTTGTTCGGCGATGCCAAAGGCGGCCTCCAGGAGACCACCGCCCGTCCGCGCGTGGTCTTGATGCTCGGCCTCCAGGGCTCGGGGAAGACGACCACGGCGGCGAAGCTGGCGAAGTGGCTGATCAAGCAGGGCCACCATCCGCTACTCGTCTCGACCGACGTCCGGCGTCCCGCGGCCATCCAGCAGCTTGCGGTCATGGCCGACCAGGCGCATGCCCGTGTGCACGATCCGGCGGGCGAGATGGATCCGGTCGCGCGCGCGTCAGGAGCGCTTGCCGCCGCGCGCAACACCGGCCACGATGTCGTCCTCGTCGATACCGCGGGACGGCTGCATATCGACGACGAGCTGATGCGTGAGCTGGTGGCGATCAAAGACGCGGTCGGTCCGGTCGACTTGCTCTATGTCGCCGACGCCATGACCGGGCAAGACGCCATCCGCAGCGCCGGCGAGTTCAACCGGCAAATCGGCGTCACCGGCATCGTCCTGACGAAGATCGACGGCGATGCGCGGGGCGGCGCGGCGTTGTCGGTCGTGTCGGTCGTGGGTGTGCCGATCGCGTTCGTCGGCGCCGGCGAGCGGATCGAAGACCTCGAGCCCTTCCATGCCGACCGGTTCGTGTCGCGCATGCTCGGCATGGGCGACGTGCTGTCGCTCATCGAACGCGCCGAAGAAGCCATCGATCAGGATGAAGCCGAGCGGCTCGAGCAGAAGATCAAAAAGGGCGGACTGACGCTCGAAGACTTCCGCGATCAGCTCAAGACGATCCGCCGGATGGGCCCGCTCGAGCACATTCTCGGCATGCTGCCCGGGATGGGCAATCTGAAGGCGGTCGCCGACCAGAAGCCCGACGAGCGGCAATTGCGGCGCGTCGAGGCCATCATCGGCTCGATGACCGCCGAAGAGCGCAAGCACGCCGACATCATCGACGGCAGCCGGCGCAAGCGCATCGCGCGCGGCAGCGGGACGGCGGTCGAGGACGTCAACCGCCTGCTGAAACAGTTCGTCGAGATGCAGCGCATGCTGAAGATGGTGGGGCAGATGACCGGCGAGCCCATCGCCGGGGCGCCCAAAAAACGGAAGAAAAAGGGGCCATTCTCGTTGATGAGGTAAGGCTTGGCGGCGGCAGGCCTGAAGGCTTCGCGACGAGGAGCTCGCGCTGCTTCCGGTCCTCCAAGCCGTCAAGTCTTCAAGCCTCGGGCCCGCAAGCGTGAGCGTCAAACAAAGGAATACACATGCTGTCGATTCGGATGCGTCGCACGGGGTCGAAAAAGCGGCCCTTCTATCGCGTGGTCGTGACCGAGGCGCGTTCGCCGCGCGAGGGTAGCTTCATCGAGGTGCTCGGGTTCTACAACCCGCGCACGAAGCC
>JAIVJN010000165.1 GCA_020200025.1 Acidobacteriota bacterium
GTGTTTGCACCGAGCGGCTAGCGTCTCAGAGGAGGAGGTGCGTATGCCTGAACACGACGTTCGGTGGCATACAAGCCGAGTCCAAACGTGCGGATGGCCTCCGGCGACAGACTGCGTGAGGTTAAATACCGGTGCGTGGCGTCGATGTACTGCAGCGCGAAGCGCAGCGGCGGATTCTCAGGGGCAACGGGATCCGGCCGCGCGGTGCGCGGCACGATAAAGCGCTCCGGTGCGGCACCCGACCAGTTCTGAAGGCGGAGCGCTGCGTCTCGAATCGAGCAGCCTTCCCGGGAAGGGTCTGCTTCGCGCACGGATCGTGATCCCAATCCCACAATGCATCAGGCGAACTGATTGCGTACGCCGGTCGTGCGATCGATGGTCAGGAACCCAAGTATCGCTTTCCGGCCGGCTTTCGCAAATCGCTGGCGCTCTTCAATTTGCATCGTGCGGTCGCGATAAAGGGCCGCACGGTGGTCGTTGTCGAAGGCTTCTTCGACACGATCGCCGTCCACCAAGCCGGCTATCCGACGGTCGGCCTTATGGGCTCGACGCTGTCCCGGTATCAAGCGGATCTCTTGACGCAACACTTTAAGGAGGCGGTGCTGATGCTCGATGGCGACGACGCCGGCCGACAGGGTGCAACGGCGATCGCGGAGACGCTCAGCGTCCGCATGCGGGTGTCCGTGGTTTCGCTTGAGGACGGCCAGCCGGATCAGCTGGCATCAGGAGAGATTCAACGCGTGCTGGATGAATCCGCCTGCAGGAGGAGAACGTTATGACCCTCGGGATCATGCAGCACTGCCCATTGGCTCTCCACTTGCACGAATCGATCGCGACCGATCGCCGCAATCGCCGCTTGCAGATCTGGCACCTGGAAAAACAAGACCGCCTTGTCGCGGGAGGGATATGACTCAGAGCCTTTCCGTTCCAGGCACACGAATGATGCGCCGCCTTCGAACTTGGCATAGTGGCCGCGCTCTTCGTCCGACACACGAAGGCCCAGAGCCTCTGTATAAAACTGCCTGGCCGCATCCAGATCATCGAAGTACAGCTCTACGCCGACCAACTGCGGTGAAATGCCTTCCATATCGCCCCCTGGAAGGCATTCTACGAAGACTTGATCGAACTGGCGAGAGGAGAGAAGAAGCATCGCACGGGCTCGCGGCCATAAGTGTGGCGTCGATCACCGGCCGCTCTGACGCGCCTGGGTGCTCGGTCCAATTCCACATAATCTATGTTGGCGTCAATGCCGTTCGCGAGGGGCAACGGACGCGCACGAAGGAAGCCATCGCCGCCGTGCGCCACATCTTCCTGGAAGCCGACCACGGGGGTCCAGAGATTCTAAGGAGAATCGAGGCACGCGCAGACCTGCCTCCGCTGTCTTACATCTTGGAGTCGTCATCGGGCCGCCTGCATTTCTTCTGGCGCGTCACCAGTTTCTCGGCCGAAGGCGCCGAACGACTCCAGAAACGCTTGGCGTCGGAACTGGACACAGATCGGGCGGCCACGTCTTGTGCGCAGACCACGCGGATCGCTGGGTTTCGGAATCACAAGAGGACACCGCACCACCTGATTACTGTGCAGTATCGGTATCGAGATGTTCGGTATGGTCCAGAGTCGTTCCCGCAGACGGCAGCGCTCGATGCGCCGCTATGTCGAGTCGTGCGGTCGAGTCGTGCGCCCAATCGTCGGTCAACCGTTATCCCTGGAGGCTGTCGAACGCGCTCGACGCTATCTCGAGCGCGTCGAGCCGGCGATCGCTGGGCAGCCGGCGACCTTCACACGTTTCGCGTCTGTTGCCGAATCGTGCGAGGTTTTTTCGACCTCGACGACGCAGGAGCCCTGAGTGCCCTGCACCCAGATCGGGCACTGGCACCGCTGAGATCGGGCACTGGCACCGCTGACTCCGCGAGTCACGTCTAGCGCGGCCCAGGAACTTGCAGTCCGGAGTGTGCCGACGGTAATCGCGACAGAGCGAAAAGCCCCGGCCGCCATCTCCGATGCATCTCGCCATCACGCGTCAGAGCGGCACGTGACAGCCAGCCTGCTGATTGACGGTCTCTCCCGAGCCGCAGACATGCTCGGGAAGACCGCTCACTGGGGTTTAAGCAGCGAGAGCGTAGTCAGAATTCGCAGTTGCGAATTTTCCACCGGATTTACGAGGGGATGGACCTCGGCACGCGTTCCTCGATCTCGCACCCCCGTCGAAGCCAAGTCGCCCCCGGCTCGTCAGAAGTCGATCGCGATCGCTTGACTATTGTAACACCCGGATTGGCACCGGTCACGGACGCACCGCTCGATTGTCCGTCATGTCCCCGTGCTGCCCTCCGCGTGAGGGCGCAGCAGCAGCGCCTTCACATGAACCCAGTAGACCAGGGGACTCGGATAGGCGGCCCGATGCGTGCGCGACACGCGCCTATCCCAAACCGCTGCCGCGCGGCACACGTTGTCGCAACCGGCGGTCGTTCTTCCAGTTCGTGGCGGAGGAGGCCTGACTCGCGACTGATGCGCGCCGGTGTGGCAGGTCGTCACCAAAACCCGAGCACCTTCCACCACGCAAACCCGATCGTCAACCAGATCGTGAGATTCGCCACGGAGGCGACGAACCCGACGCGCCACCACTGCCGCACGCTGACGTACCCTTCGGCGTAGACGATCGGCGCCGTCGTCGTGCCGTAGTGCGTCAGCCCCGCGGTCAGATTCGCCAGACACGCCAGGCTGTAGACGACGAGCGATGGCGGCGCGCCAAGGCCGACGAGCATCAACACGAACGGAGGGAACATGGCGAGGATGTGTGTGGTGATGCTGGCGAGCGCGTAGTGCACGTAGAAGTACACGATGAGGGTCACGACGAGCGCCACGAGCCACGGCGTTCCCGTCAGTCCCGCGCTCACCCATGCCGCGAACGCCGTGGTCGATCCCGTCTCGTTCAGGATCTCGCCCATGGTCAACAGGCCGCCGTACCAGACGAAGACATCCCACGCCGACCGCTCCGCCAGCACGCCCTCCCATGTGAGCACTCGCGACAGGATGAGGACGGTGATGCCGACAAACGCGACAAGCGTGACGTCGATGCCGTGCCACGTCGATGTCACCCACATGAGCACGACGCCGACGAACACGGCCAGCGTGACGCTTTCCGCGCCGCGGCTGGGGCCCATTCGATCGAGCTCGCGGCGAGCATAGTCGGAGGCGGCCGGCGTACGTTTCACGCGCGGCGGCAGCATGCGGTAGGTGAGATAGGGAATCACCAGACAGGAGACGAGCCCGGGAACGATGCCGGCGACCAGCCAACTGGACCACGTGATGGTGACATTCGCCAGCTTGGCTGCCAGCCCCGCCGCGAGCAGGTTGCTGGCCTGTCCGGTCAGGAACATCGCACAGGCAATCACGCTGCTCTGATAGAGCGACGACATCAGGAATGTGCCGAGCACATACGAGACGCCCAGCGACGAGCCGCCGAAGGCGCGCACGAAGGCCAGCGCGATCCGCCGCGCGACTCCGGTCTCACGCAGTGCGCGCGACATCATGATGGCCACGAGCACGAGCCACACCGACGGCGCGCTGAAACCCGAGAGCGCGCGCGGCATCGGCACCCCGCCCACCACCACCATCAACGTCAGCCCGACGAGGACGAGCGCGGCGCCGGGCAGCGGCTGCAGCATCAATCCGGCAATGGTGGCGAAGAAGACCGCCGTGGTTCGCCACTGCGCCGGTGAGACGCCGTCGGGCGGCGGCACGAGATGGCCGATGAGGATGTAGATGCCGATCAGGGCGAGGAAGGGCCAAGCGAGCCGGACACGAGTATCCGGTCCATCGCGCGGCGGTCGATTGGCGGCGACGACCGCGGGCTCGGGCGGCATGCAGGAGCGAAATGTGGAGGGAAAAACGAAACCGGGTTTCGTTTCGGGGCACACGCCTCGAAGCGAGCCCCAGTTTCGTCTCGCTTACTCGCTCGACTTGAGGAACTTCTGCGCTTCGATCACGGCTGGCGACTGTGCGCGCGCGCCCGCCATGCTGGCGAGATCCTGATACGCCTGGCGCGCGGTAGCTATCTTTCCGGCTTTGACGGCGGCGCGGGCGAGTCCCAAAAGGGAAGGCGTGCGCTTCGGCGTTCTGCGCAGCGACTGTTCGAAAACGCCCATCGCCTCTGCCGGTCGCTCTGCGGCCAGCAACATCTCGCCGTACAGCTCCAGCGCCGGCTTGATGGGCTCGGGCGGGCCCGACGGCGCATTCATGGTGAGCTCGATATCGACCGCTTCTTTGGCCAGTTTCACCGCAGCCTCCTTCTCGCCCTTCGCGAGGCGCGAGGCTGCCGCCACTTCTTTTTCCATGATCGCGACGGCCTTGGCGGCGTACGCGTTGCCGCCCGCCTCGCTCTTCTGACGGGCCTCGCCAAGCCGCGTCGCGGCCGTCTCCGACGCGGCGTGGTCGCCCATCATGGCGGCGCTGACCCCGGCGATGAATGTCCACGTCGTGCTGCCGTCGTATGACGACATCGCCATGCCCGGCATGGCACCATGCGCATCGCCGCTTCGTGGTGACGACGCGGAGTCGAGCGATATCTTTTCCCACTCCGCTGTCTCGAGGATATAGCGCGCCCGCATGCCGAGGTATCCATTCCGAATCGGCTGGCGGCTGGGATCGCGCTCCATCGTCTGCTTCGCGAGCTCGAGGTTCTGCTTCGCGTCATCCGTCTTTCCGAGCATCAGGTTGCCGTACTCGAGCCACGACAGCGTGTGAAAGTCCTCACGTCCCTCGGCGAGCTTCAGTCGTGCGTTCACATCGACAGCGGCTTTGTATGCCGCAACGTTCGACGTGACCACGTCCTGCCACATGCCGAGCTGCACGAAGATGTGCGAGGGCATATGGAGGGCGTGCGCCGCGGCCGGAGCAATCCCGGCATAGGCACGAGCGGCAGGGAGGCCGAGCGGCGCGTGATCGGGATCGTCGAAGGCATGGATGATGAAATGGGCGGCGCCGGGATGCTTCGGGTTCTCCTGATAGACCTTTTGCGCGACCGACGCGGCGAGCGCCTGACGTCGGAAACCGGTGTCACCGGGCCGCACCGTGCCGAGAAGCGACAGCGCATAGAACGTCGCGATCTCGTGGTCGTCGGGCCACTTCGCATGCATCTCAGCCATCCGGTCCGCGTAGGCGGTGTCGCGCGCCAACTTGTCACCCGGCCACGAGAACAGCACGTCGGCCGCTTCGAGGAGCGCCTTCTCCTTGGGAAGACGCACGCGATCGAGCCGAGCTTCGAGCGTGGGCGCGATCTTCTCCAGGGCCTTCTTCGCCGCCTCGGTATCCTGCTGCGCCCAGAGCGGATGGTTGTAGCTCATCGCCTCGCCCCAGTAGGCGAGCGCGAAGCTGGGGTCGGTGGTCTGCGCGCGGCGAAATGCCTCGGCGGCCTCGTCGAACTGAAAACTGTGCAGCGACTTGACGCCTTCGAGAAACGCGTCTTGAGCCGCCGCAGCGCCCGAGGTGGGAAAAGTAATCCGGCCCAACTCCTGCGTGTGCGGTCGAGCGGCGGACATCATCGCGACAAGCGTCAGCGCAAACCCCGCCCGTATGGCTCTCCCGGTCATCGTCCGATCCCTCCAGTGGGCGGAGCGTAGCACAGCGGACGGCATACGACACACCGCAGGCGGCAGACGGGAGAGGGAACCCGGAGGCGGCAAGCGGCACACGGCATACGGCAGGTGGGAAGCGGCAAGCGCAAACGGCACACGGCAGGCGGCAGCCGGCAGACGGGGAGGAGGCTGGGAGACTCTGAACTCTGTTAGCTCGAGCCCGCGGACACGACCTTCAACAACTCGGTATAGGGAACGATGGTGCCGTGGAGCGGCACGATGCGATCGACTTGCAGGTTGCGCTTCTTGATGTTCTCCACCAGGTTCGCCGCGTACGGCTGGATGTCGGATCCCGGGCTGAAGGCGTCGGCCTGTACCAGGAGTCGTTGCTTCGGCAAATACGCCATCAGCATCGTGTGGCTGTGCGGGTTGCCGCTGATCGGATACAGGACGATCGACATCGCCCGGTCGCTGATGGTGCGCGCATCGTCGACGGTCTGCAATGTGAGCGTCGCGGGTTTCTTTGCGAGCGCGTCGGCGACGATCGTATGCGGACGCTTGACCATCTCCTCGATGAAGCCCGCGTTTCCAGCATGCGCGATCACGGCGAGCCCTTCGGAGACCGCCGCGCGCAGGCCCGCAGAGTGGTCGAAGTGGTGATGACTGACGACGAGCTCGGTGAGCGGTTTGTCGGGACGAAGCGCACGCGCGGCCGCGATAACCGCGAGGGTGCGCGCCTCGCTTTGAGGTGCCTCGATGAGCAGCAGGTGATCGCTCAGCTCGACCACCGCGCTGTGATGCGATTGGCCGGCCAGAAGCCACACTCCGGGAGCGACCTCCTCGGTCACCACGATGGGCGCGGACGGACCCGGGCCCGCGGGTGCGGCGGTGATGCTGGCGGGCGCGGCGAGATCGCCGACCGCGGCATCGAGGACTTGTGTCTTGACGCGCAGATCGGCGGTCATGAAATCGTCGAGGCTGGTCGTGAGGCGCGACGGGAGCTTCAGGCCGTCGACATCTTGGTACTCGAAGAAGCGCGACGAGATGACGATGTCGCCGAGATTCGCCTGATAGCTGCGCAAGGTCACGCGGGTCGGTTGCGAGCTGGTCGCGTCGATGGCGAGCGTCAGCGCCACGTTGTCGGTGGTTGTCATGTCGACGAGACGCTCCGGTCCCTCGGTCCGGACGTTGCTCAGCCGAGCGCCCGGCTGAAGCGCGGCACGGAGCACGGCAACCGGATGGTGATAGGTCTCGGCCCGTCGTTCCCCGGCGACCGTCTCGGACGCGCGCACGGCGTTGCCATTCGCGAGCAGCGTGTAGGCGACGTCGCCGTCGAGGCCAAAGGTCTGAGTCTGCGGCGCGTTGCCTTGGAAGTAGGCGAAGTTCGGCGTCCGTGTCTGCTCGACGCGCATACGGCTCTGCCCCGTTGACCAATCGAGGACGCGCGCGTAACGGGTCACGCTGAACGTCTGGGACGCCGCACCCGGCGTCACGTCCTGACCGAGGTTGAAGTGCGTGCCCTCTGCCTGAAGGGAGAACGAAGTCGCACGAGCAATGCGGTCGCCCCCGAGCGCCGCGACGGCGTCGACGATGATGCCCTGCTC
>JAIVJN010000395.1:0-3914 GCA_020200025.1 Acidobacteriota bacterium
CTGGTCAGCAGCGCAGCGCCACGAAATCGCGAGGTCGAGATCTCGAAAGCGCGTGAGCGTTCCCGCGAGCGGTTTGGCGAAAAGGCCTCCTGAGCAGCGAGCCGACCCGAGGATCGCTCAGCGGAAGCCGCGCCAGATCTCGCGTCGGACGAGGTCTCGCATATCGTCGCTGCGCGGCCGCTTGCTGTCGTCGGGATGCAACCGCTTGGTCGCGGCGTCGAGGCCCGCCGAAAACGCGTCGAGCGCCGCCTGATTCTTCAGCCTGAAGATGCGCACATGCGTCCAGTCGCCGTCAGTCGCGGACGCCCCTTCGTGCGGCGTGTAGGTCTGCACCTCTTCGAACACCCCGGCTTTGCGCGCGTCTTCGTCGATCGGCTCCGCCACCTTCCTGATGTAGTCGTTGTACGACTCGAGCTTGCCCGGCCGCGCGCGCCAGTAGAAGACCACGAATACCGGTCCGTCGGGCCCCTGGCTTGACCCACTGCTCACGGCGGGGCCGGTCGGGACGGTCAGCGGATCCGTGGGCGGCGCCGTGCCGGCCTTTTTTCGTGCGCTCACGGCTTCCTCGAAATCGGCATCGGCCTGCGCCCAGAGCGCTGCGGCTCGCGCATAAGCCTGCGACGCGCGCTCGCGCTCTCCTTTCTGCTCTGCGACGAGCGCCGCGGCAAAGTGCCCGCCGGCATAATTGCGATCGTGCTCGAGCATCTGCGCCGCGACGAGCTCGGCCAGCTCCCAGTCGCCCACGCTGCGTGCCATCTGGGCAAGCCCCTCCATCCGGAACAGGGCCTGACTCCATGCATCGGGGCCGAGCTGGGCGCGGAGACGCGCCATCATGTCGCGCGCGAGCTTACGGCCGCCGGCCGCGTCGCCCGCGCGCAGCAGGAGCTCGGCACGGACCAGCGCGATTTCAGGCTCCACCATCGCGCGCCCGAGCGACGTGCCCGGCGGCACGACCGGCAACGCCTGCTGCTCATGTTCGGCATCGGCGACGGCGCTGCGCGCTTCGTCCAGGCGGCCACGGGCCATGAGCGCCCGCGCCGCCCCCAGGTGCCCCGTCAACCGGCCCGCGGGCCGGGCCGTCTTTCGCAGCGACTCGGCCGCCGCCAGTGCTTCGTCGATCTGCCCGCGCTTCAGCCGATACCCAATCCAGTCGCGCTTCTGGTATTCGCGATTGCCATCCACCGACGGGATGGCGAAGGCCTCGCGCATGAGGCGCTCGGCGCTCTTCAGTTGACCGAGATACTCGTAGGACGTCGACAACAGATCGAGGTTGTGTTGGTGGTGCCAGTCGAAGTCGGCTGCCACGCCTTCGCTGCTGTAGTAGGCACGCTCGAGCTCGTCGGCCTGCACGAACTCCGCAATCGCCTCGGTGATGCGCCCGACCCGGCGCAAATCGTGGCCATACATATGGCGCGCGTGGGGAACTCTCGCTGCCGCTCGGGCGTAAATCTCGCCGTGATAAAGCGCCGCCGGAATGTTGCCGACGGTCTCGTTCGAGTGCACGAGGTAATGATGGGCGGCGAAGTTGTCGGGATCGATCTCGAGGACGCGCTCATAAAAGGCGATGGACGCCGCGCCACCTCGTTGTCCACGTCCAGCCGCCGTCGATTCCTCCGCGTTTCCCCGAATGAGCCACAGCTCGACGTTCTCGAGATCTGTCGCGGCCGCTTCGTCGATGGCCCGTTTGTAGGCGGCGTGTTTCGCGGCGTCAGCGACGTTGGCCATCGCTTCGAGCTGCAACCTGCGAAGCGCGACGCGCCGCTGCTCGCGCGGTGTCGCCGAGACCGCCAGCGCGCCGGCGCGGTCGATAGCTGTCTGCGCGGCCGGCTCGTCGTCGAGGCCGGAAAACGCGCGACTGAGCCCGACATACGCCATGGTCAAGGCCGCGTCGTGCCGAAGCGCCTGGTGGAACGAACGAGCCGCCTCAACCCATACATATGAGTGCAGGTACGCAACGCCCTGGTTGTAGAACGCCTGGGCCTCAGGTGATGTCGTCGTGACCCGCTCGTGCACCTCGCCGATGCCGTAGCGAATGGGCACAGGCTTCTCGAGGATGTCCCGCGGCACGTAGCCGACGCGGCCGGCGTGGTGCTCGTGCTGTGCGAACGCCAGCGATGCGGACGCCAAGAGCCCCATCGTGACGAACGCTACGTAAGCCCGACATCCCATCGTTGCTCCTCCCCGACGCAACACGGATGGCGCGCCCGATCGGCGCGCGTCACCCCGATGCTTGGTCTCCGCAAAGAAAAAGGCCGGCGGTCTGCCGCCCGGGCTCAATCTGCCATCGGCAATCGGCAATCTGAAAATTACGAGCCGCCCGCCTTGCGCGGCGTGGTCGACTTCTTGGCCCGTCCCTTCGACGGCTTGTTCACCTTGCCACGGCTGGTATCGCCCTTTGCCTCTTTCTTCCCGCCGCCGCCGAGACGTTTGGCAGCGTCCCGTAGCCGTTCGCCGACGCTCTTCTGCGTTTTCGGCTCGTCGCCCTGCTGTTCTTGCTCCTTCTTTTCGGCTTCGGCCTTGCGCGGATCGAACTCGCTGCCGAGGAGCTCGATCTGCGCGACCTCGCCGCCATCTCCGCGCCGGTGCCCGAGCTTGAGGATGCGGGTATAGCCACCGGGGCGCTCCATGAAGCGCGGCGCCAGGTCCTCGAACAGCTTGTCCACGATGGTGCCGTTGACCACGTCGCGGCCGACGAGACGGCGGGCGGCAAGCGACCTTCCTTTGGGATCGTTCGCTTTGACGCCGCGTTTTGCGATCGTGATCAGGCGCTCGACGAAGGGCCGCAGCTCTTTGGCTTTGGGAACCGTCGTCTGGATCCGCTCGTGACGAAGCAGAGCCTCGGCCTGATTGCGGAGCAGCGCCATGCGGTGCTCCGTCGTCCGCCCCAGCTTGCGGTGTGCCACTCGGTGTCTCATCTGACCCTGCTACTCTTGCGCAGCCGCTGCGGGCTGATCGAGCTTCATCCCCAGGCCCAGCCCCATCGTCGACAGGATCTCTTTGATCTCGTTGAGCGACTTTCTGCCGAAGTTCTTCGTCTTCAGCATCTCAGGCTCGGTCTTCTGCACGAGCTCGCGGATGGTGCGAATGTTTGCATTCTTCAAGCAGTTGTACGAGCGCACCGAGAGCTCGAGCTCTTCGACGCTCTTGTCGAGGTGCTCGTTGGCCACGCTCGCCCGCGCGGGCTCGGTGGTGGCGTCCGATGGGAGATCGTCGGACTCGTCGAGGTTGATGAAGATGTTCAAGTGATCGCGAATCAGCTTCGCGGCGAGCGACACCGCATCACTGGGCGTGACCGAGCCGTTGGTCCACACGTCGAGCGTCAGCTTGTCGTAGTCGGTGGTCTGACCGAGCCGGGCCGCCTCGACCAGGTAGTTCACTTTCTTGACTGGCGAGTGCACGGAGTCGATCGGAATCCAACCGATCCCGAGATCCTCGTCGAAGTTCTTGTCCGCGGCCACGTAGCCGCGTCCGCGCTTGATGCGAAGCTCCATGTGAAGCTTTCCGTGCTCGGCGATGGTGGCGATGTGCGCATCGGGCTCGAGGATCTCCACGTCCTGATCCACTTCGATGTCGCGGGCCCGCACTTCGCCAGCCTTCTCGACCCGCAGGTAGAGCGTCTTCGTGTAGTCGACGTGGCACTTGAGCGGAATCTGCTTCAGGTTGAGGATGATGTCCGTGGCATCCTCGACCACCCCTGGGATGGGCGAGAATTCGTGGAGCACGCCGTCGATCTTCACGGCCGTGATCGCCGCGCCCTCCGTGGACGACAGCAGCACCCGGCGCAGCGCATTACCGATCGTCGTGCCGAACCCGCGCTCGAAGGGCTGCGCGTAGAACCGTCCGAACCGATCGGTGAGCGTCTCGCGCTCGAACTCGAGTCGCTTGGGTCGCTGAAAACCTTTCCACAACATCGC
>JAIVJN010000395.1:3922-6484 GCA_020200025.1 Acidobacteriota bacterium
TCGCCGGCCTCCCGCCGCAGGTCTGAAGGGCTGCGGGCCGGCGACGTGCGGAAAGGGGCTGGTGGGGCTGGTGAGTCGGGGGCGGCTGGTAAGGAAAAAGCTCTTCCCACCCGCCCGACCTGCCCAACCGGCCTACCTGCCCCTACTTGCTATACAACTCGACGATCAGCTGCTCCTGCACCGGCAAATTGATCTGCTCGCGCGTCGGAACCGAGACGACCTTCCCGCCCATGTCGGCGTCGAGCGAGAGCCACTCGGGCACGCCTCGTCCCTTCACCTCTTCGACCGCGTGAAGGATGGAGGCATTCTGCCGGCTGGTCTCGCGCACCGACACCATGTCGCCAACCTTCAACGAGAAGGACGGAATATCGACCTTGCGACCGTTGACGGTGAAGTGGCCGTGGCGAACGAGCTGACGGGCCTGCGGCCGCGATGTGGCGAAGCCCAGGCGGTAGACGGCGTTGTCGAGCCGTCGCTCGAGCAGTTGCAGCAACGTCTCGCCGGTGATGCCGCGCGTCCGGTCGGCCGCCTCGAAATAGCGGCGGAACTGATCCTCGAGCACGCCGTAGATGCGCTTGACGCGCTGCTTCTCGCGCAGCTGCACGCCGTAACCCGCCATCTTCGCCTTCCGCGCCCGTCCATGCTGGCCGGGTGGGACGTTGCGCTTTTCGATGGCGCACTTGTCCGTATAGCACCGCTCGCCTTTGAGGAATAACTTCATGCCCTCGCGGCGGCACAGGCGACAGACGGGACCGTTGTATCGAGCCATGCTTGTCTGATCCTTGTCAGTTCAAAGTGCCTTACACTCTTCTCCGCTTCGGCGGCCGGCACCCATTGTGCGGGATCGGCGTGACGTCGCGGATCGACTTCACTTCGAGACCCGCCGTCGAGAGCGCCCTGATTGCCGACTCACGCCCCGAGCCGGGCCCCTTCACCAGCACTTCGCACGAGCGCATACCAAAGGTCTTGGCGGCGTTCGTGGCATTGAGCGCCGCCTGGGTGGCGGCAAACGGCGTGCCCTTGCGCGAGCCCTTGAAGCCAATCGCTCCGGCGCTCGACCAGGCCACCACCGCGCCTTCGGCATCGGTGATCGTCACGAGCGTGTTGTTGAACGACGCCTGGATATGCACGTAGCCGTGGTGGACGATACGCTTTTCGCCGCGTTTCTTGAACGTCTTCTTGCGCTTGCCGGAGTCTTTGCCGGCGCCGGACGTGGCTTCGGTCTTCGCCATGGGTTACACCGTCTTCTTCTTGGCGACCGCGCCCTTGCGTGGCCCCTTCCGTGTTCGCGCGTTGGTGCGCGTCCGCTGCCCGCGGAGCGGCAGGTTCCGCCGGTGACGGCTGCCGCGATAGCTGCCGATCTCGATGAGACGCTTGATGTTCATCGAGATCTCCTTGCGGAGATCACCCTCGACGCCGCCCTGCTCCTCGAGCACGCGGCTGATCTTGCGCACGTCGTCGTCGCTCAGGTCCTTGACGCGCACGTCGGGGCTCACGCCAGCCGCCTCGAGAACCACATTGGAGCGATGCCGCCCGATGCCGTAGATATAGGTCAACCCGATTTCCACGCGCTTGGTGCGCGGTAGATCAACGCCTGAAATACGTGCCATAGGTGTCGCTCGTTTCGCTCGAATTCAATCCGCAATCCGCATTGGCAATCTGCCATCTGCAATCTGCCATGTGCAATGTCAACCCTGTCGCTGCTTGTGCTTCTGGTTCGTGCAGATCACCCGCACCACGCCGCGGCGGCGGATGATCTTGCACTTGTCACACATGCGCTTGACCGATGCTCTCACTTTCATAACGACCTCGGGCCTGATACTCGCGAGTTTAGAGTGAAGAGTAAGTTCTGAGTGCAGATTGCCAAACCTATGGTCCAGTGCTGGCATCCTGAAACCGAACCAACTCGGGCACCTGAGGCTGACGTCGTGCCCTCACGTCTGAACGCCCCATTCTCAACTCACTCGGCACTCTGAACTCTGCACTCTAACTCTGCACTCTCCACTTACTCTGCACTCTGAACTCTGCGCTCTGCAGTCTCACAACTTCCCCACAATCCGCCCTCGCGTCCGGTCCGTCGGCATCAGCTCGACGCGCACGCGATCCCCGACGAGCACCCGGACAAAATTGCGGCGCAGGTGTTCGCCGAGATGCGCCGTCACGGTATGCAGTCCGTCGAGCTCCACCCGCACCAACTGGCTCGGCAGCAGCTCGCGCACGACGCCCTCCGTCTCGAGGGCCTCAGCGGCCCGCAGCGGCCCGTCGTCCATTCACTCGCCCTTCCTGCACGCGTGTGAGCACGCGGCAGCCGTCTGCCGTGACAACCACGGTGTGCTCGAAGTGAGCCGAGAGGCTCCCGTCCTTCGTCACCGCAGTCCACCCGTCGCCCAGCACCTTCACGCCGGCCTTTCCCGCGTTCACCATCGGCTCGATGGCCAGCACCATGCCTTCGGCGAGCCGCGGACCGCGCCCGGCACTCCCGTAGTTGGGAATCTGCGGCTCCTCGTGCAACTTGGTGCCGATGCCGTGCCCGACGAACTCACGGACCACCGAGAACCCATG
>JAIVJN010000012.1 GCA_020200025.1 Acidobacteriota bacterium
GCTTCAGCCACGTCGGGGTGATCGACCAGGGCACTCTCCACCTCCATCGTACCGATCCGATGTCCCGCGACATTGAGCACATCGTCCACGCGGCCCAGTAACCAGAAGTAGCCATCCTCGTCGCGCTTGGCGCCGTCGCCTGTGAAATAGATGCCTCCAGGCCACCGGCTCCAGTACTGAGAGACGTAGCGCTCGGAGTCGCCGTAGATGCCGCGCAGCATCGACGGCCACGGTTTGGTAAGCGCCAGCAGCCCGCCGCCAACCGGCACCGGATCTCCCCGGTCGGTCAGGATCTCTGCGCTGATGCCGGGGAACGGTCGCGCCGCCGACCCCGGTTTCGTGTTTGTCAGGCCGGGCAGCGGTGTGATGAGGATCGCTCCGGTTTCCGTCTGCCACCAGGTGTCGACGACGGGGCAGCGCTCGCCGCCGATGTGGAGGTGGTACCACACCCAGGCTTCCGGGTTGATGGGCTCGCCGACCGATCCGAGGAGCCGCAGCGACGAGAGGTCGTGACGCCTTGGCCAGTCGGTCCCCCAGCGCATGAACGCGCGAATCGCCGTCGGCGCCGTGTAGAAGATCGTCACCCCGTAGCGCGCAACGAGGGACCAGAAACGGTCCTTCCGCGGCCAATCGGGTGCGCCCTCGTACATCACGACGGTGGCGCCGTTGGCAAGAGGCCCGTAGACGACATAGCTGTGCCCGGTCACCCAGCCGATATCGGCCGTGCACCAGTACACGTCTTCTTCCTTGAGGTCGAACACCCACTTCGTCGTGGCATAGGTTCCTACCAGATAACCACCGGTCGTGTGCACGATCCCTTTGGGCTTGCCGGTGGTGCCGGAGGTGTAGAGGATGTAGAGCATGTCCTCCGCGTCCATCTCCTCGGCCGCGCAGCGATACGGCGCATCGGCCATGAGCTCCTGATACCAGTGGTCACGGCCTTCGATCATCTTGACGGGAATGTCGCCAAAGCCTCGACGCACGACGATGGCGTGCTCGATTGATGGAGTCTCGGCGAGGGCCTCGTCCGCGACCTGTTTCAGCGGAACGATGGTGCCGCGGCGGTATCCGCCGTCGGCGGTGATGACCAGTCGTGCCTGGGCATCGTTGATGCGGTCGCGCAGCGACTCGGCACTGAACCCGCCGAAGACGACCGAGTGCACCGCTCCGATTCGCGCGCACGCGAGCATCGCGATGGCCAGCTCGGGAATGAGCGGCAGATAGATGGCCACGCGGTCGCCGCGACGAACGCCGAGAGACTTGAGCACGTTGCCGAACTGCGACACGTCGCGGTGAAGGTCGTGATACGTGAGGGTGCGTCGATCGCCGGGCTCGCCCTCCCAGATGAGCGCAGCTTTATTACGGCGAGCCGTCTGGAGATGGCGATCGAGACAGTTGACGCTCGCATTGATCTTGCCCCCCACGAACCACTTGGCGTGTGGAGGATCCCACTCGAGCACCTTCGACCACGGTTGTGCCCACTCGAGCTCCCTGGCGAAGCCTTCCCAGAACGCTTCCGGATCGTGCGCCGCTCGCTCGTAGATGCCGGCGTCTCGCACATTGGCTTGGGCAGTGAACGACTCGTGGGGAGGGAACGCGCGGTGCTCCTGCAACAGCGCATCGATCTCGGGCGGCACCTCGCGCGGGGAATCGGACATCCGGGGAGTATAGCGGAGCCAATCAGTTCAGATCGTGGGATTGCAGATCGATGATTGACTGGCGATTGCAGATCTGCAATCTGCGATCTGAACATCTGCAATGGCTAACGCTCGACGGGACCCCCCTCGATCTCGAGCGTCTGCAAGACGACTTTGGCGCCGGCATGCAGGTAGAGGCGCAGCTCGACGTCATCTGCCGCCCGTGTGATCTCGAAGTCGATTGCCGCGAGCTTGCGCTCGGTGCCGGCGTAGCCGGCGGCCTGAATGACAGCGTCGCGCATCTGATGGCCGTCGATCCACACTTCGACGAATCCGACCTCGTTCATCGGCGGCGTGCTTTCGTATGAGCCCACCCAGCGAGCGTGATAGCGGCCCGGCCTCATCGGCACGTTGGGGCCGTATTGAAGATAGCCGGCCCGCTGTGCATCCGTCCGCAGCTCGACCCTCGAATAATCGCGTACACCCGTGTCCGTTCGCAGGCGGTCGTTTGTGGCTGGAATTGACACATGCATGGAGCGGCGGCGGTTGAAGACGCTGTGCAGCCGCCCGGCGCCCCCGACATTGAGCTGCCAGATGTCAACCATCCGCGACCAGGACCAGATCGGGCCGCGCGTGACATTCAGCAGGCGATCGTAAAAGTCGTGCAGCACCGGATCGACGAGTCGATTTTGGCCGTCGGCGAACGACTCGACATAACCCTCGGGGATGTCGCGTTCGTAGTGGCCGACGTAGAAATTGAAATACACGCGATCGGAGACGGGCAATCGGGCTAGCAGCGCATCCGAGAGCGCATTCTGATCCACCACGAACCGATCTGGACCTGCCTGGTAGCCAAAGAACCCGATGCTGCCTTGCACCGTCACGCGTTCGCCGCCGCGAGCGAAGCTCAGTCCCTGGCGAAACCACTCGTGATCGGGCCGTTCGCGCAACGGGTTGTAGAGGAGCAGATTGGTGGCTCGGTGATAGTAGCCGCGCTCATCCTGAATGCCGTTGGTGTCTCGCCATGACCAGGCTTGCTGGTAGCCCGGTCCCGCCTTGATCGGCGCGAGCGGTGCGGCAATGTGATACGCGGCAAGCGAGACGACGATTATCCTGGTCGCCATTTGCCCATGAATCGACCAAGCGAGCAAAAACGCGGCAACGAAGAAGGGTGCCGAGAAAAACCGTCCGCCCATGTGGTCGCCACCCACCCACACGGTATAGGTCAGTGACAGCACGAGACCCACCGCCAGCATCCCGAGCGGCATGCGCCGGGACACGATGGCGAGAATGACAGCGAGCGCGATGACGCCGAGGGTGAGCGGATCGTAGGCGAGGCTATTGAGCGCGTAGGCAAGCCCCTGCGTGAAGAGCCACGATTCCGGAATCCCGGTCGCCACCTTCGCGTAGTACGTGTTCGGCAGGGCAAAGCCGTAATACACCAGCGCGAAGAGCTCCCACAGCACGACCGGAAGCCCCCCGATCGCGCAGGCCTGCAGGACGCGCCATCCGAGCGATCGAGCGCCGCTGACGACAATCCAGACGAGTGCCGGGAAGAGAATCAGCACCGAGTCGATGCGGTTGACGAAGACCAACGATGCGATGAGCACGTACCAAACGATGTCTCGGAATGACAGCGTGGCCCGCTCGGAGCTCTCGGCCAGAAAGCGAGAGTAGAAGAGTGCGAACAGCAGATAGGTGAGCGGATTCTCGAGCCCCGACGACGTGTAATCGACGAACGCCTTCGAGCCGAGCACCATCAGCATCAACAACGCCAGGCGCCGCGTGCCAAGGGCTCGAGCCGAGACGATGAAGGTGGCGACCAGGGCGACGTACGAAAGCGCGAGCGTCGCGTAGAAGACGTTCCCGATCAATACGTAGGCCGGAATGTGCAGCAACAGCCAGAGTGGGTGGGTGTACGCCTGGACGCGCTCGACCGTGTTGTAGGTCAGGCCGTAGCCATGGACGACGTTGTCGACCACGCGAAACGAAATATAGGCATCGTCGCTCACCCACGAGCTCGCCACGAAGACGTAGGTGAAGACGGTGAGGAGTGCCGCCAGGACGAGGTGAGACTCGGACCAGAGCGCGAGGTCGCGCCGACGGAGGGCGCCGGTCATTCCCAGCCACTGCATGAGACGTGTCAGGTGGCGACCGGCAATCGCGAATCGTTGACGGGGCTACCGGCCGCCACGCGGTGATGTTACGGCCGTGTCTCGCCACTGCCTGGCAGAGGCGGCGGCGTGAACGTCGGCGGTGTGAAGATTGGGCTGTGCGGTGGTGGGGGCGGCGGCGGCGCGTCCTTGGCAAACATCAAGGCGCCGAAAAGGCCCCCGACCATGCCGAACAGCGCGCAAATGAACAGCATCAGAAAAAAGAAGACCAGCCAGGCGGCGCCGATGACCATCCCGCCCTGAAAGTTTTCGAACAGGGCACGAAACTCGGGGGGAAGATCGGGATTGCTGAGCACGTTCTCGAACATGCGTGTCTCGAGCGGTCCTATGGCGAGATTCAGGGGAATGGAGACGACCGCCCAGACGAACGCGCCGATGAGGCCGGCGAGCAGTCCGACCAGCGCGCCGTCGCCCACCCCGATCCGTCCCGGATAGTTCTGCTGCATCAGGTAGGCCGCCAGGCCGCCCCCGAACAGAATCCAGGCGCAGCAGCAGTTGGCGAGATTGATCACGGGCAGCGCCGACAGCACACCGATCACGAGGCCGCCGAGAAGCGCAGGCTGGAACTTCGGTGGGTTCATGGGCATGTCATGCAACCTGGTTGCTCTCGCGATCATGAGAGCAACCAGGTTGCCTAATCCCGTAGCTCACTTGAGACGGGTACGTGGGGCGGGCCTTCACGGCCCGCTTTTGGCGCACCGTAAAAGTGCGCCCTACACCAGATCAAGTGAGCGCCGGTCTAGTCGTAATACTCCAACCCCAAGTGCGTAATGAGCTCTTCGCCTTTCAAGTAGCGCAGCGTGTTCTTCAGCTTCATCAACTGAATAAAGAGATCGTGCTCGGGATAGAGCCCCGGCGCGTGCATGGGGCTCTTGAAATAAAACGACAGCCATTCTTGGATGCCCGCCATGTTGGCGCGCTTGGCCAGATCGAGGAACAGGGCCGTGTCGAGCACGAGCGGCGCCGCCAAGATGCTATCGCGGCACAGGAAGTTGATCTTGAGCTGCATCGGGTAGCCGAGCCAGCCGATGAGATCGATGTTGTCCCAGCCTTCCTTGTTGTCTCCACGCGGCGGGTAATAGTTGATGCGGACCACGTGATGGAGCTGGTCGTAGAGACCGGGATAGAGGTGCGGCTGAAAGATGTAGTCGAGGACCGACTTCTTGCTCTCTTCCTTGGTCTTGAACGATTCGGGATCGTCGAGCACCTCGCCGTCGCGGTTGCCGAGAATATTGGTCGAGTACCAGCCGTTCACGCCGAGCACGCGCGCCTTGAGGCCTGGCGCCATGATGGTCTTGATGAGGGTCTGCCCGGTCTTCAGATCCTTACCGGCAAGCGGCACGCGCTTGCGCCCCGCCAGCTCGAGGAGTGCCGGAATGTCGGCGCTCAGGTTTGGGGCGGCATTGGCGTAGGGCACACCCTCTTTGATCGCCGCATACGCGTAGATCATGCTCGAGGGGATTCCCGGATCGTTGCTGGCGAGCCCCGCTTCGAAGGCATCGACCGATTGGTGGACCGAACTTTCCTGTAGATAGATCTCGGTGCTGCCGCACCAGATGAGCACGAGCCGCGCGCAGTCGTGGCGCTGCTTGAACGATCGAATATCCTCGACGAGCGCGTCGGCGAGCTCCCGCTTCGTCTTGCCCTTCTTGACGTTTGGACCGTCGAGGCGCTTGACATACTGCCGATCGAACACGGCGGCCATGGGCTTGACCGCTTCGAGATCGGCCTTCACCTGATCGAGCAAGGCCGGCTCCAAGACGCCGGCCGTGCGCGCGGCCGAATAGCAGTCCTCTTCGAAGATATCCCAGGCCCCGAACACGATGTCATCGAGCGGCGGCAGCTCGAAGAGCTCGCGGATGCGCGGCGAGCGACCGTCGCTGCGCTTGCCAAGGCGAACCGTGCCGAGCTCGGTGAGCGATCCGACGGCTGGGGCCAGCTTCTTGCGAATGGCGTGCACGCCGGCGATGACCGTCGTGCTCACGGCGCCGAGGCCGACGAGCAGCACGCCCAATCGTCCTTGGGCGGCCGCGATGTCGACGGGCGTCTCCACAATCGCGGGATCATATCATGCTGATCATGGTGTTCCGCCTCCGCCGCATGCGTCCGATGGACCCCCTGCAAGTCGCGATGACGGGTGTTCGCATGGGCGAACGCGTGCTGCAGATCGCGTGCGACGACAAGGTGTTGTTGTCGGGCGTCGCGTCGAAGGTGGGCCTCAGTGGCACCGCGGCCCTTGCCGTGACCGACGCCGAGCAAGCGGCGCGCGGACGGGCGGCCGCGGCCAAGGCGGGCATCTTGCTCGATCTCCACGTCGGGCCGCTCGATGCGCTCGCCTTCGAGAGCGGTGCCTTCGACATGGTCGTCATCGACGACACACGAGGGCGGCTTGCCGATCTCGACCCGGTCGCGCGTGACGCCTGCTTGCGCGAAGCGTGGCGGGTGCTGCGCCCCGGCGGACGCGTCGAAGTCATCGAGCGCGTCGGCGGCGGGTGGTTTGGGAACCGCGCAACCGCGTCAGGCGACTACGCGGCGGGCGGTGGCGCCGAGGCGGCGCTTGCGCGCGCCGGGTTCGCGCCGGTGCGCCAACTCATCGAGAAAGACGGGTTTCGCTTCGTGGAAGGTTTGCGCGCGTAGCCTACCAGTAGACCTTCAGTCCCAATTGGACCTCCCGCGGCGCGCGGGTGTTGAGGATCTGACCGAAGCGGTCGGTTGCCACGTTGCACGACGTCAGCGACACCGTGCAGGTGTTGTCGATGCCGTCGGCGGTCGGGTTCGCCTGCCACTGCGTCTGATTGAACGCGTTGATCAGATCGGCGCGCACCTGGATGCGCAGGTCGGAGGTAGCGTAAAAGTTCTTCGAGAACGTCAGGTCCCACTGATGCCGCCCCGGCTGGCGGAACGGCGCCCGCCCGGAGTTGCCGAAGGTGCCGTCGGCCGGCGGCGCGAACGCATCCGGGTTGAACCAGTAGAGGACGCCGTTCTGTTCGCGCTCTCCTTCGTCGATGCTGCCCACCAGATCGGCGAAGCCGCCGCGACGGAAGTTATTCGACGAGACCGACATGCGCGGCACCGGCTGGCCCGAGTTGATGGTGACGATGCCGGCGACCTGCCAGCCGCCAAGCGCCGCCTTCGCCAGCCCACCGCCGCCGCGGAAGAACGGCAGCTCGTAGACGTACGACGCGGCGAGGATGTGCCTGCGATCGGTCCGCGCATCGGCGTAGTCGGCGTCGGGATCGAGCGGATTCTGCGGGATGTCGATGGCGTCGCGATCGTTTGTCGCGTCGGTCTGGTTGCGGCTCAGCGTGTAGGCGATCGACGCCGTCCCGACCCGTCCCGAGGCATACCGTAGCGCCGTCAGCAGCCCGTGATAGCGCGACCGAGCCGTCGTCTCACGGAAGGTGATGGCGCCGTACGACCGGAATGGCCGCACCGGATTCACCGCTCCGGCGACGGCGTTCTGCAGGGCGACGACGGCGTCGGGCTGCGGGTAATTGATGTCGGTCGGGCGGATCAGATTGTCGCCGCGGCTGCCCACATAGCTCACTTCGGCGACCGCCTTCGAGGTCAGCCGCCGCGTCAAGCCGGCGTTCCACTGCATCAATCGCGGGTTGTCGAAGTCGGGCGCCGTGGCGGTGATGCTGCGCACGCCCGACGTGCTCGACGTCGTGCCGCCGGCGGGGTTGCTCAGCGGCGCATTGGCCACTGAGACGTTGCTCACGAGCGGCGGCATCGTGAAGGAATTCTGCTCGAAGATGCCGACGAGCGGCTGGTCGTAGTAGATGCCATAGGCGCCGCGCAAGACGTTGACGCCGTCGCCAGACGGATCCCAGGTCATGCCTACGCGCGGCTGGACGCTTTTCTTCTTGAAGTCGTAGATCGCTCGCCCGTAAGGCGAGCTCACGCCAGCCTGGATGATGCCTGCCAACTGATTGCCGCGCGTCGTGTCGATCAGCGTTCCGGCGGCGTTGGCGAACGGCGGCGCGGTCGCCGCGTCGTAGGTCGAAGGATCGAAGGTCACCAGAAGGTTGTTCTTCTCGGTCAGCGGTGGATAGAGCGCGTAGCGCACGCCGTAGTCGATGGTCAGGTTGGCGCCCGGCCGCCAGGTATCCTGCGCGTAGAACTCGAAGCGGTTGAAGCGCAGGTTGAGGTCGATGTCGCGCTCGGCCTCGAGGTACGAGCAGCCAGGACACGAAGCGGTGGCATTGCCGCGGAGGAAGCTCTGAACGACGACAGGCCTCCAGTCGTGGGCACGAACGTGAAGCGGCCCTGCGTCGGGTTGGCGGCGTTCTCGTTCTTCTGCTCGAAGGTCATCAGCCCGCCAAACTTGAAGCCGTGGTTGCCACGCTGCCACGAGAAGTTGTCGGTGAACGTGTGGTTCACGTACTCGATTCGGAACAATTGATTCGCACCGACCAAGGCGACGCCGTTGACGTCGATGAAAGGCAGCAGGCCGTTGGCATTCTCGGCGAAGAGCTCCGGGATGGTGAGGCCGAGATCCGCTCGACGGTTCACTGTGCCGTCCGGATTGGTCGTCGAGATGTTGTTGCTGCTGAATTGATACTGCAGCTCGTTCAGCCGAGTGTTGCCGATCACCGTCCTGGCCGAAACCGCGGCGACCTGGCCCGGAATCGGCGTGTCGGTGGTACCGAGGCCCGGCACCGTGCTCGCCGCTGCCAGAAAGAGGCCCTGCACCTCGCGCGTCTCGCTCAGGTCATGGGTGTAGCGGCCGGTCAGCCGCCAACTAGCGTTCAGGTCGTAGTCGACGCGCAACACCTCCTGGCGGGTGTTCTGAGTGCCGGGTGCGTCGATTTGGAAACGGCCCGCGCCGTCGATGGCCGTCGGCGCCAGGTTGGGCGTCGGCCACAGCCCCAGTAACCGCACAGCATTGGGATCGCGATCGGCGGGCGCCACGTAGTTGGCGCTGAGCGGGTTGGTCAGCCAGTCGGGATTGGGCACGCTCAAGATGGAGGTAGCGGCGCGCTCGATGCGTCGCCACTCCTGCGACCAGAAGAAGAACGCCTTCTGGCGCGACGGCAGCATCGGCCCGCCCAGCGTGTAGCCAAAGTTGTTATAGCGGAGCGACGGCGGGTTGTCGCGGATCAGCGGATCGATGTTCTGCTTGCGGAAGTACGCGTTGCTGTTGAGCGCATCGTCACGGAAGAACTCGTAGCCACTACCCGAGAACCGGCTGGAGCCCGACTTGGTCACAACGTTGACGACGCCACCGCCGCTGCGCGGCCATTCGGCGGCGTAGCTCGAGGTGATGACCTTGAACTCCTCGATGGACTCGAGCGTCGGCGTCGTCAGCAGCGTGATGTTGCTGCCGACGTCGACGTTGCTGACGCCGTCGACCAACCAGTTGACGCCGTTCCGGCGGCCGCCGTTGATCGACAGGTTCATGGTGCTGGCCAGGCCGATGCCCACTTCGTCGGCGAAATCGTTCGAGACGCCCGGCGCCAGTGTCGCCAGCTGCGCGAAGTTGCGGTTGTTGAGCGGCAGCTCCTGGACTTGCGTCGATCCGACCAGGCTCTGCAAGGCGGCGGTCGCCTGCACGAACGATTGGCCGGTCACCTCCACCACCTCGCTGACACCCGACACGACCAGCCGCGCATCGACGACGATGCGGTCGTTGACGGAGAGCGAGATGCCGCGCACGACGCGCGACTGGAAGCCAGACAACGAGAAGGTGACCTCATACTCGCCGACCGGCAGGAGCGGCGCGGTATAGAGCCCCTCCGCCGACGTGACTCGACTGAGGGTCTGTCCGGTGCGCACGGCCTTCACGTCGACGGTGACGCCCGGCAGCACCGCGCCGCTTTCATCCGTCACAGTGCCGATGATGGTGGCCGTCGTCTCTTGCGCGTTGGCCGGTGCTGGAGCGACGAGCGTGGCAAGCGAGAAAAGACACGAATAGAAGAGAAGAAATGGTCGCGCTGGCATGCAATCTCCTGACCCGCAGAGCGTAGCAGAACTGTCGCTTGGGCGCCGAAGGCCGGTCCCAGCGCGAGCAGAGCGAGCGGTCCCGCCCGTAGGGTCCCACCTATAGGGTCCCACCCGCAGGGTCCCACCCGAGGGTCCCACCCGCAGGGTCCGACCCCGCGGAGCGCGGCCCTACCTGGCGCACGTCAAGTGCCGCCCGCCGTCGATCGGAATCGTTTCGCCTGTCATCCAGCTCGCCTCGCTCGACGCGAGATAGAGAATCAGCGAGGCGATCTCGTCGGGGTCGCCGGGACGGCCGAGCGGGTGCGTCGCGTTCGCGCGCTCCAGAAACGCGGCGTAGGCATCTTCGGCCATGCCGCCACGCCGATGCAGATTGGTCACCGTCACGCCAGGATTGACGGCGTTGACACGAACACCGCGCGACGCCCAATCGAGGGCCGCGCAGCGCGTCAGGTGATCGAGGGCCGCCTTGCTCGTGCAGTAGGCGGTGACCCCAGGGAACGACCGGAGTCCGTTGACGCTCGACACGTTGACGACATTACCGTTGGTGCGTTCGAGGTGCGGAAAGGCGGCCCGCATCAGGCGGAACGGCGCCCGGACGTTGATGCCCATCATCCGATCCCAGACCTCATCGTCTGTCGACTCGATGGCGCCGGTGGCAATGACGCCGGCGGCGTTGACGAGCACGTCCAGCCGTCCGAACGCGGCGAGAGTGGCGTCGACGATCTGCGCCGGTGCGTCGGACGCGGTCACGTCGGCACCCACATGGCACACACGAGTTGGCGGGTCCGCAACGATCGCCGCGAGCGCCTCGCGATCGCGACCGACCGCCACCACGTGGGCACCGTGGCGCAGGAATGCCCGCGCCGTGGCCCGGCCAATACCGCTCGATGCACCCGTCACGATCGCCGTCTGACCGTTGAAAGAGAACATTCGGCGAGTATACGGGCCAGTCCTCGGCAGGGGGCAGTCCCGTCCCCAGGGGGCCACAACGGCGCCGCGACTCGGACTCCGCCGAGCACGAACAGGCCGGAAAGCCGCATGAGCCTCTGAGCCGCTGCGGCAAGGCTTTTGCCTCATTGGGCTTACGCTCATGTCCCTTCAGGCGCCCAACGAGGTCTATACGGCTCGCGAGATCGCTCATGCGGCGCGCGTGCCGGAACGCCTCGTCGAGTCGCTGCTTGCTCGAGGCGAGGTCCGGACCGTGGCCGCCTTTCTTCCGGACGGCGTGCCACTCGATCCCGCCCTCGACACTTTTGTCCCGCACCAGGAAGCGGTGCGCGTCGTGCGTGCGCTTCACGCCGGCGATCAAGTGGGCGCGTCCGATCGCGTCGGCCGTCTGCTCATCTCCACGGATGGCGCGCGGGCAACGGCGGTGCCGTTGCTCGTCTCGACCTCGATTCACGTTGCCATCGGGTTGAGTGCGGCGCTCATCGCCGGTCTGGGATATGTCGCCGCTGACGAACGCACTGAGCTGATCGCATTGACGCCGGAGCCAATCCGCTTGGTGTATTTGGCCGTGCCCGGGCCTGGAGGCGGCGGTGGAGGGGGCGGGTTTCGCATGCCGTCACCCCCGCCCAAAGCCGAACGCCGAGGAGAGCGGAAGCTCAGCAGCCCCTTGCCCGCGAGGACATTGCCGCCCCCGATTCGGCCGACACCGAAACCGCCCGAACCACCACCCGAGCCGCTCGAGGCCAAGAAGCTGCCCCCCGTGATGGCGCCGGTGGTGACGGCGCCAGCAGACCAGCGCGACCGCGACGGTGTCCTCGAACAGACGCCGAAGGAGATGCCCGACAGTCAGGGACCGGGTTCCGGTACAGGTGTCGGCACGGGCAAGGGGACCGGCGTCGGCGAGGGCCAGGGACCGGGACTCGGCGACGGTCAAGGGGGCGGAACCGGCGGCGGCCCATACCGGCCCGGGAGCGGAGTCGATCCGCCTCGCCTGCTGAGAGAGGTGCGCGCCGATTACACCGACGAGGCGCGACGCGCCGGGATCACGGGCGAAGTCTTGCTCGAGATCGTGGTGCGACGAGACGGCACGGTGGGCGATGTGCGGGTGCTCCGCGGTCTGGGATCCGGCCTCGATCAACGCGCGACGCAAGCGGTGCGGCAATGGCGATTCTCTCCGGCCCACCTGAAAGGCACGCCGGTCGATGTCGTCGTCGAGGTGGAAGTCGACTTCAAGCTTCGGTGAGGTGTGGCATTGGACATGACGCTGCTCGTCCTGACAGGCCTATCGCTGCTCGCGGCACTGCTCTTTGCCGGCGCCCTGTGGCGTCTCGCCCGTGACGAGCGGGCGCGATCGCGCGCCCGCGTGGTGGCGCTCTCGACCGCGGCTCGCGATGCCAGCGAGTCCACACGTCGGACGGCGGCACTTGCGGACGATGATTGGAACCGGCGAGCGGAGGTCGCGGAGGCGAGCCGTCACGATGATTGGACGTTGCCCTCGGATGTTGGGACAGCGCCGCCTCGAAGCGAAGCGCCTTTCCATGCGCTCTCGATGGAAGAGAACACCGCGACGCCCGCCGCATCGATGGCCGACTCTTTCTTGCGCGGAGCCGATCGGGCGGCGCCCGACCGTCGCCAGCGCTCGCTCGCCCTGGCAACCGCCGCGTTGCTGATCGTCATCGCCGGTGCTGGCGTGTGGTGGGTCACCTCGCGCTCGACGCCGTTGCCCGAGACAAACGTGTCGAATGCGGCGCCCGTGGAGCTCGTGTCACTGCGCCACGAGCGGCTCGGCGCCAAGCTCGCGGTGGCCGGACTCGTTCGCAATCCGGTGTCGGGTCGGTCTATCGAGCGATTGTCGGCCGTTGTATTGCTCTTCGACCAGGCTGGCACGGCCCTGACGAGCGGACAGGCGCTCGTCGACTTCCTCTCGCTCGGACCCGGAGAAGAGTCTCCGTTCGTTGTCGAAGTCGAGGCACCGCAAACGATCACACGTTATCGGGTCAGCTTCAGAACAGAGGACGGCGTCATGGCCCACGTCGATCGACGCCCGCAGTCCTTCGTTACGCCCGCGTCGTTCGAGCGCCCCGCCAGCGCGAGCAGGCGGTAATAGGATCTCAAAAGGAATTACGACCATGCGCCGCCCTATCACGCGCCGTGCCGTCGTTGTCGCGCTTGCGCTGCTGGCCACGATGGCCGCGACAGGCCAGGCGATCAGCGGACAGGAAGGGTTTCGCTTCAAGTCAGGGGTCGAGCTCATCAACGTGACCGCGACGGTCACCGATCGCTCGGGGCGTTTCGTTCCGAACCTGCGACAGAGCGACTTCGTCGTCTACGAGGACGACCGGCCGGTCGAGGTCACGCACTTCAGCGCCGAGCGCGTGCCGGTCAGCCTGGGGATCGTGCTCGACACGAGCGGCAGCATGGCGGGGGAGAAGATCTACGCTGCGCGCGACGCGATCGGCCGATTTCTGAACGACCTGCTCGATCGTGATGACGAGGTGTTCCTCTACACGTTCGATGCCGATGTCCTGCTCGTGCACGATTGGACGAAAGACAAGGGTGCGGTGAGCAACAGTCTCAGGCGCGTGCAGCCAAACGGCGGCACGGCGATGTACGACGGCATCGTCGAGGCGGTGCCCATGGCCGACACCGGGCGCAATCGGAAGAAAGCCGTCATCGTCATCTCCGACGGTAACGACACGAGCAGTCACGCCGATGCTCGCGAGGTGAAGCAGGTCGTTCGCGAGACCGAGGTGCTGGTGTATGCCATCGGCATCGACGGGACGGCGGAGCCGACCGTGCCATCACGCCCGCCGATTTTCCGACCGCCGTCGCCGATTCCGTTTCCTTTTCCGGGAGTTGGCGGTCGGGGACGCGGGACACCGTGGCCGACACCACCGCCGCAGTATCCGCCGGGTCGTGGCGGTGGGGCCGTGATGCGAGGGGCCGATCGCCTCAACGTTGCCGCGCTGCGCGAGATCACCGATGACAGTGGCGGTCGAACGGAAGTGGTACGCGACGCGCGCGACATCGATCCGGCCACCGCCAACATTGCCGACGAGCTCAGCAAGCAGTACTACCTTGGCTACACGAGCCAGAGTCAGCGCGACGGGCGCTGGCACACCATCCGCGTCGAGCTTCGGGACCCTTCGCTTCGTGTCCGCGCTCGGCGCGGGTATATGGCCACTCCGTGATGATTGGTGCGACGGGCGACTTGGGGCTCAGGTACTTGGGTGCTTGGGTGCAGGTGCGACGGGTACTTGGGTGCTTAGGTACTTGGGTGCCGGGCACGTTTGTGCAGGGAGCCCATCACAGCTAAGCGGCCCTCGCGCTAGAGCAGCTCACTAACCAGAGCAACTC
>JAIVJN010000166.1 GCA_020200025.1 Acidobacteriota bacterium
GTTCACGATTTGCTGTTGCGACTTGGCGATCTCACGCCGGACGAGCTTGCGGCGAGGTCTGCCGCGGGCGTGGCGGAGGCCGCCGTGCCCGCGCTGACGAGCGATCGGCGCGTTCTCGTCGTTGCCGTTGGTGGTGAGCGCCGGATCGTGGCGGTGGAAGATGCGGCGCGCTATCGCGATGCGCTCGGCGTGCCGCTGCCCGCCGGACTGCCAGAGACGCTCCTCGAGCCCGTCGCTGACCCCCACGGCGACCTCGTGCGTCGTTTCGCTCGCACACATGGGCCTTTTACCAGCCAACAGGTCTCGATCCGCTACGGGCTCGGGCTCGCGTCCGTGGAGAGCGTTCTCGCGCGCCTCGTCCAGTCGGGCCGCATCGTCGAAGGCGCCTTCAGACCCGGTGGACATGGGCGCGAGTGGTCGGACCAGGACGTGTTGCGCACGGTGCGCCGCCGCTCGCTCGCGCGGTTGCGTCACGAGGTCGAGCCGGTGGATGCCGCGACAGTGGGCCGCTTCGCGTTGACGTGGCACGGCATCACACACCCGCGGCGAGGGCTCGATGCGTTGCTCGACGTCGTTGAACATCTGCAGGGGGCGCCGCTCATCGCCTCGCTCGTCGAGACCGATATTCTGCCGAGTCGCATCGCCGACTACGCTCCGGCGCAGCTCGACATGCTGATGGGCGCCGGAGAGGTGGTCTGGGTTGGCCTCGAGCCCCTTGGCGATCGCGACGGTCGCATCGCGTTCTATTTGACGGAGCACCTTGCCCGACTGCTGCCTCCTGGGCTCCCCGAGGCGGTGGATGGTCGCGAGCGGGCGGTCGTCGACTACCTCCGCGGGGCGGGCGCGTCGTTCTTCGCACCGCTGCACGAGGCCACCGGTGGCGGCTTCCCCAAGGAGACACTCGACGCCCTGTGGTCGCTCGTCTGGCAGGGGCTCGTTACCAACGACACCTTGCACCCGTTGCGCGCCTATTTCCGTCCGCCCGATCGGGCACGGCGCGCCGCGCGTTCGACGCCGTTCCGCTCGCGGCGGTTGGTGCTGCCGTCTGCCGAGGGCCGATGGAGCGTGATCGAAAGCCGGGTTTCGTTTGATGGGGAGAAACGAGATCGGGCTTCGCTTTCGGACGATTGGCGTGAAAACGAAACCCGGTCTCGTTTCTCGACCGAGTGGTCAGCCGCCACGGCGCAGCAGTTGCTCGTGCGCCATGGACTGGTGACGCGCGAAGTAGCGGCAGTCGAGCAGATTCCGGGCGGGTTCAGCGCCGTATATCCGGTGCTGAGCCGACTCGAGGAGACCGGCCGTGTACGCCGCGGCTATTTCGTGAGCGGTCTGGGCGCGGCACAGTTCGCGCAACCGGGTGCCGTGGATCTGCTGCGCGCTCGGCGCGAGGAATCGAGCGAGGGGCTGACACGGTCGACGATTGCGGCGACCGATCCGGCCAATCCGTATGGAGCGCTCCTGCCCTGGCCCGCCTGGTCGGCCGACACCCTGCGCGGGGCGACGCGCTCGGCGGGCGCGCGGGTCGTCATCGTCGACGGTCGCCTGGCCGCCTGGATCGCTCGCGGCGACCGGCAACTGTTCGTCGATCTGCCCGCCGACGAGCCGGATCGATCGCATCACGGTCGCGCCCTGGCCTTGGAGCTCGTGGGACTCGCCACAGGCGCGCCCGAGGGCATCTTTCGCGCCGCGCGCACGCTTCACCGCGCGCTCGCGAACGAGACGGTCACGCGCTTCGAGACCGGGTACGCGCATCTCTCGCGCATCGACGATGACGCCCCGATTGCGGGACGGGTCATCGAGGACGTGCGCTCGCAAGGCAAGCATCTGCTGATGCGCTTCAGCGGTGCCCTGATCCTGCGCACTCACATGCGCATGAACGGCTCATGGCACATCTACCGGCCGGGCGAGAAGTGGCGGTTGAGCACGCGCGACATGCGCATTCGCGTCGAAACCACAAACTGGGTTGCTGTGGCCTTCAATGTCCCCGACGCCGAGTTCGTTGACGCTGCCAACCTCGCGCGCCATCGGCCCATGGCAAGGCTCGGACCCGACCTTCTGAGCGCGGACTTCGACGAAGAGGCAGCTCTCGCGCGCATGTCCGCGCATGCCGCGGAGCCGATTGCCGAGGTGCTGCTCAACCAACACGTGGTGTCGGGCATCGGCAACGTGTTCAAGTCCGAAGTGCTCTTCGTCGTGCGCGTCCATCCAGACACGCTCGTCGCCACGCTCGACGAGCACGCCCGTCGCGAGATCGTCCAAGCTGGCCGGCGACTGCTGCAGGCCAACGTCGCGCCCGGTGCACGGCAAGGCATCGTGACCTACGCTGGCCTTCGGCGCACGACCGGAAGCGCCAATCCTGGAGATGGCCTTTGGGTTTACGGACGCGGCGGCCGGCCATGCCGGCGCTGCGGAACGAAGATCGCCTGGAGGAAGACGGGCCTCGATGCGCGGTCGACCTATTGGTGTCCCACCTGTCAAAGATAGCGACGTGCCACCTACGGCAAGGCTCGAGGGTGCCGACACAGCGGCGATCAAGGGAATGCCCGCGAGCAGGGTTTTCTGCACGAGCTCGTACGATGTGCGCCCCGACACGATCAGCACTGACTCGTCGAGCGGCAGGCGCTCGTCGAGAAGCCGGCGGCCGACGATCTTATCGACCGCGTTGTGACGACCGACGTCTTCGGCGACGAGCTCCAAGCGTCCCGCTCGATCGAAGAGCCCGGCCGCGTGCAGCCCACCCGTCGCGTCGAAGACACGTTGCGACGCGCGCAACCGTTGCGGGAGGGACGCGATGATCTCCCGTCCGATCGCCCACCGGCCGGCGACGGACCCCACGCGAGCCCGCAATGTGTCGATCGTCCGTCGGCCGCACAGCCCGCACGAGGCCGTCATCATGACCTGTCGGCGCTCGCCCAGGCGGACGGCCAGCCGGCCGACAGCGTCGCCAATCACCGTCACGTTGAGCGTGTTCCCGCGCGCCTCGCCCTCGGCGTCCTCGCAGACTTCGATGGCGCCGAGCTCGCCTGGCTCGCGAACCACGTCTTCCGCCAGCAGAAACCCGGCTGCGAGCGCCGGGTCAGCGCCCGGCGTCCGCATGACCACGGCGAAGGGCTCACCGTTCACCCGGACCTCCATCGGCTCCTCGACGGCAATCCGATCGACGCCGGCCGTACGCGCGTCGGGTCGGACGCGCTCGAGGGTCACGTCGCGGACGCCCGCCCCCGCGACCGCCTCGGCGCGATCACGATCGCCTGGACTCATGGATGCGAGTGTCAAGCGAAAGGAAGGACCGCGTAAAGCGAAAAAGGCGCTGAATCACGTGTCAGACGCGCGCGCCGCGATCGCCTTTCTCAACTCCACCACGACCTCATCGGGAAAGACGGGTTTGACAACGAGCGCGGCACACCCGGCGGCGCGGGCGGCATCGAGTGCTTGTTGACCCGCATGGCCGCTGATGGCCACGACGGGAATGTGGCGGGTGCGGCCATCGGCTTTGATGCGCCGCGTGGCTTCCCAGCCGTCCATCGCCGGCAGCGACAAGTCCATCAGGATGATGTCGGGGGCGAGCGCCTCGGCCTGGGCGATGGCCTCCAGGCCGTTGGTTGCTTCGGCGGTGCGAAACCCGCACAGGACGAGGTAATCCGCAAACATCTCGCGCGCGTCTCGAGAGTCATCGACGATGAGCACGAGAGGAACGACGGTCGAGGCCATTTGGGTGCACCGCGCGTGGAGGCGCGATCATAATGGCGCGCCTCCCGCGACCACAAGCACGGCATTGGGCCGCTGTGCGCCCCCTCCCGAGAATGCTGAAGTCGTTGTGGACCTGGTAGCGGTCTAGACAATATGGAATGACCGGCTCTCCATCGTAACGTTGTAGTGCCTCGCAGCACTCAACACGGTGGTCAGAGCCACCCAGTATCGCGGGTTAGCGCCCGAGGGGCGCCAGAGCCGCATCGAAGGGAGCCGGTCATGAAACAGGTTACTACGTACGTGGGGATCGACGCGCACAAGAAGGACCTCGTCGTTGCCATGTTGATTGGGAGCCACCCGACGCCGGTGACGTGGCAACTGGCGAACGAGCCGCAGGCCGTGCGTCGGTTGGTGCGGAAGCTCGAGCGCGAAGCCCCCGGCCCCGTGCGGGTCTTCTACGAAGCGGGACCCTGCGGCTACGCGTTGCAGCGGCAGGTGACGACCTCGCGTGTGAGCTGTGATGTGGTCGCGCCCGCATTGATTCCGCGGAAGCCTGGCGAGCGCGTGAAGACCAATCGCCGCGATGCGCGCAAGCTCGTGGAGTTGGGGCGCGCGGGGTTGTTGACGGCGGTGCAGCCGCCCACCCCGGAAGACGAGGCCGTGCGCGACCTGGCGCGAGCGCGAGACGACGCGCGGGAAGATCTGCAACGGTGTCGGCATCGGTTGGGCAAATTGCTGCTGCGCCGTGGGCTGCACTACGCCGGCCGCAACTGGACGCGCGCACACCGCCAGTGGATCGACGGGCTGGCGTGGACGCATGCGGCTGAGCGCGCCGTCGTGGACGATTACCTGTTGGCGATCGATCACACCGAAGCGCGGCTGATCGAGTTGGATGCGCGGCTGGCGGAGATCGCCGAGACCGAGCCGTATCGGGAGCCCGTCGGCTGGCTGCGGTGTTTTCGGGGGATCGATACCTTGACGGCCATATTGATCCTTGCGGAGCTGCACGACTTTCGGCGGTTCGCGTCGGCCCCGGCGTTGATGGCGTATCTCGGGCTGGTGCCCGGCGAAGATTCGAGCGGGGAGAAGCATCGGCGCGGCCGCATTACGCGCACGGGGAACGCGCTGGTCCGGCGACTGCTCGTGGAAGTCGCCTGGCATTACCAGCACCGGCCGGGCATTGGCGTGGCGCTCGCACGGCGGCGCAAAGGACAACCGGCGCGGGTGATTGGGATTGCCGATAAGGCGCAGCAGCGGTTGTGTCGGCGCTTCCGGAAATTGGCGGCGGAACACAAGCCCGCGCCGAAGATCGCGGTGGCGATTGCGCGCGAGCTGGCAGGCTTCGTGTGGGCCGCGCTGCAACCTGTCACGGCCCCGGCGCGGTAAGCGGCAGCGAGCGACGGATGATCAATCAACGAAGGGAAGCGTGATGCGGTTCGGTGACGGACCGCGAAGACGGCGGATGATCAGAGGCACGATTGCGAGGATCGGCGAGCTAGCAATGCGATACGGACATCTGTCCCAACTCGCGACCCTAGACTGCACGTCCTCCCGACGAAGCACTGTCCCCGTGCCCGCCACATGGTCGGATGCACGTATGTGAGCAAGCTGACGCTTGCTCGGCAATTGCCAAGCCACCATTGACAAAGGGTCATTCCATATCAGCTAGTGGCCTGTCACTAGTGGGGCGGAGCGCCGACGACCACGCGAACCAGCCAAGCCTCGAAGCGATCGGGTTATCGGACCTAGCACCCCGCTGATTGCCGCTCACATCAGCTACGATGAAAGGCTATGGCCGGCACCTCGTCGTTCGATATCACCTCGACCCTCGACCTGCAGGAAGTCGATAACGCCCTCAATCAGGCGCGCAAGGAAGTGGCGCAGCGATACGACTTCAAGGGGTCGGCGGCAGGCATGGACCTCGATCAAAAAAACAATACGCTGACACTGACGGCGGAAGATGCCTTCAAGCTCTCGGCGCTCTGGGAGATCGCGCAAACGCGGATGGTGCGCCGCGGTGTGCCGGTGAAGAATCTGAAGCCGGGCGAGGTCGAAGCCGCCTCGGGCGGGACCGTGCGCCAGGTCATCACGCTGCAGATGGGCATTCCCACGGAAGCAGCTCGCGAGGTCGTCAAGTTCCTGAAAGACGCGAAGATGAAGAAAGTGCAGGTCGCGATTCAGGGTGACCAGCTGCGCGTCTCGTCTCAGTCGAAGGACGACCTCCAGGCCGCCATGCAAGCGCTGCGCGGCCACGATTTCGGCATCGCGCTGCAATTCGGCAATTACCGATCAACATGAGGAAGAGTCCAGCAGGCGGCAGGCGGCAGGCGGCAGGCGGCAGGCGGCAGAAAGATACAGCACCCTACGGGAGGGGCGGCAGCTATTCCTGCCCACACTCAAGCCGCAGGCTCGTCGATCTCCGCGTCACGCGCGGCGGGCGCTGGGTGTAACCCATACTTCTCCAACCGCCGGTAGAACGCTCTGCGGCTGATGCCGAGCCGGCGCGCGGCTTCCTTCTTGTTGCCGCGCGTCTCCTGGAGCGCGCGCGTCACCTGCTCGCGCTCTACCTCTTGCATCGGTCGAACCGGGCCGCCCGGCGATCGGACCGCGGATTCACTCCCGACGGTAAGGTCCGGCACGTCGATCCACTCTCGTGTCGTGAGCAGACACGCTCGGCCGATCACGTTCTTCAGCTCGCGGACGTTACCAGGCCACTCGTAGCTCGCGAGCACGTGCTCGGCGTCGGGCGTGACGCCGCGTATCGTCTTCTCGAGCTCGGAGGCGAACTCGTGCACGAACGCACGAGCGAGCAACGCGAGATCTTCCCGGCGCTCGCGCAAGGGTGGCACGATGAGCTCGACGACCTGCAGGCGGAAATAGAGATCGTTGCGGAAGCGTCCGGCTTGCACCTCGCGGGCCAGCACCCGGTTGGTCGACGCGATGATCCGCACCCCGGCCGACTGGCGGTCGGCCGCTCCGGCGCGCGTCGTTTCCTCTCGCTCGAGGACGCGAAGCAATCGGGTTTGCATGGCCGGCGACAACTCGCCGATTTCCTCGAGCAACAGCGCGCCCGCGGGTAACTCGCCTGGGAGCTCCTCGGGTGACCTGCCGGCTCCACTCGCGAAGACATGCACGTCGCCGAACCGCTCGGCTTCGAACAGCGGCTGGATGGTCGCCGAGCAGTCCAGCGTGACCAAAGGGGTCTTGCGCCGCTTGCTGGTGGCGTGCAGCGCACGCGCCACGAGCTTCTTGCCGACGCCGGCCTCGCCGGAGATGAGCGCCGTGCTGAAGTGTGGACCCATACGCCTGATGAGGCTGAAGAGATTCCGCATGGCCGGGCTGTGGCCGATCATGCCGTGGAAGCAAACGTGCCGGATGAGATCGTCTTCGAGCGCAGTGAAGGCGCGCCGGCGGGCGTGCTCGACGGTCAAGTCGGCGAGGATCTCTGTCACACGCGCCAGGTCGAGCGGCTTGACCAGGTAGTCGGCCGCTCCGCGCTTGACGGCGTCGACGGCGCCGCCGATCGTGGCGTGCGCGGTCATGAGCACCACGTCGCACAAGGGCGCGCACCGCCCGATATCACGAATCGCATCGAGGACGCCGTGATCAGGGCTCCCGACACCGACGAGCACGATGTGGGGGGGACGCAGGGACATCTCCTTCAGCGCGCCGGCGACCTCGTCGAAGGCGACCACGTCGAAGCCCGACGAGCGGGCGACATGACCGATGACCTCCGCGACCTGAGGGTCCTCGTCGATGACGACGAGCCGCGGGGCGGGTATAAATGGCATGGAATGCGACAGCGCAAGCGGCGACGATCGATCCACGAGATGACTCTCGAGAAGGAATCGGCCGCTGCCCGGAGGGCATGAATTGGCGGCCCTGACGCGTCTTCACAAAAAAAGCGGGCGGCCAGACGGTCTCCAGTAAAGTGTGGACACGCGCGCCATTTGGGGGGCGCGAGGCTCGAGAAAGGATGTGCTCGTGTTGAAGCGACGGACATGGATTGGGGGCGGGCTGATGCTCGCGCTGGTGACGTGCGCAAGCTATGGGTTGCTCGCTCAAGGGCCGGCCCGGCCAGCGGCGCCGCCCGGGGCACCAAGCGGTGTGACGTATCTCGTCAACGGCGGCACCGTGTCTCTCTTCTGGACGCACGCGACCGGAGCATTCACGCACTACATCATCGAAGCCGGTGCCGCGCCCGGGCAGACGTTCTTCTCTTTTCCGACCAGCAGCATTGTCGACGGGCCTCCCGACGCGGCGACGTTTCCAAAGTTCCTGTCTGCGTTCGGTACGGCAGGTGTCAGCCCCGGCAACTACTACGTGCGCGTCCGAGGTGTGAACGGCGCGGAGCAGGGGCCGGCGACCAACGATGTCCTCGTTCCGGTCACCACCGGTTGCCAGCCCCCAGGAGTTCCCAGAGACCTCTATGCGGTCATCCGCGCCAGCTCGGGATGGCTGCAGTGGAGCCCGGGCTCGGGCGGCAACCCGACACAGTTCACCCTGATCGCCCGCTCGTCGCCAGGCGGCCCAACGATCACCGTCTTCCCGACGACGAATCTTTTTCTCAACGTTGGCGGGATTCCGGCCGGCAATTACTTCGTCAGCGTGCTCGCTCAGAATGCCTGCGGTCAAAGCGCCGCGTCTCCCGAGATCACCGTCACCGCACCAAGCAGCTCGCCGGCGCGCTCGCCGAACCCGATCGATGGCGGCCGGCTGACGGCGCAGTACGTGCAGGACATCGTGCAGCAATTCAGTCAGCAAAACCCCGGCTTGCTGCAGGCCTCCTGTCCCAACCCGAACTCGAAGTACGGGCTCAACCCGTTTCTCAACGGCTTGGTCGATCGCCTGCGGCAGATCGATCAGCGTTGGGGGTACAACTCGAAGCCGACTCGGGGTCCGGCGCGCGCCGACGCGCCCGAGGGCTCGCCGAATGTGGCGCTCATCGACGTGATCTCGGGTCACTGTGGACCGAACCCGGGGCTCGATTACCGCGTCTTCACCAATCGGGAGTTCGGGCGCTTTACTGGGGCGGGACGATTCTAAGCCGCATTGTGAAACAACACGAAGATCACGATGGCCACGAAAGAGGGATTCCGGCCCTCGGACTCTTCGTAACCTTCGTGGTCTTCGTATTGTCCTCCCCGGGTGGCGCTCGAGTCACTATGAGCTCGAATCACGCAACCTTGCCCTCGGATCACATGAGGGCAACCTGGCGCCGCTGATGAAGAGGGTTTTCTTGTGTAAAGACATATCAGTGCTGAGTGCAGAGTTCAGGGTGACGTGCACAGTGCAGAACGCAGAACAGCGTTCGAAGTGAGCGCAGCTGAAAGTGGAGAGCTGAGTGTCGGCGGTTGGCGCGCCTCGCCAATCCCACAGTCTGGCGAACTCTGCACTCTGCACTCTGCACTCTGAACTGATGCGGTACACACAAACGCCCGGCCCTCCTCTCGGAGAACCGGGCGTTTGTAGATTCAGTCGTCCGGCTGCGCCTACTCGACGTAACTGTAGCCGCAGTTCTCGCACACCCACATGCGGCCCTGTTTATACATGTTGTAGGCGCACTGCGGGCAGACGCGATATTCGCGGCCTTCGCTGTCGATCAGCTTCTTCTCGCCCTTGCTCTTGTCGTCCTCGAACGGATCCTTCGGCGCCGGCTTGGGCTCTTCCTTCTTCGGCTCTTGCGCGGCCAGCGCGGGAGCAACCGTCAGGCCCAGCGCGGCGGCAAACACGGCCGAGCCACGAAGGAAGCTGCGGCGGTCGACACTCTTACCGGTCGTGTTCTCGGACATGTGATGATGCCTCCCAACAGATGAGTTGCCGTATGTATGAGCGCCCTCGCGCCGGACTGAAAACCCGGGTGGAGCACTGCGGCTCACCGGAGACGCCCCACCCGGTGCTTCCCCTCTGTCGTTGTGGATCTCAGAATACGACATCGGCACGAAACGGTTGTCATCCTTTGTATTTCTTTGCTCGGAGATATCACGTGAGGCCGCTCACTCAGTTGATCGATCCTACCGCGCGACGCGCGGCCCGCGGCGGAGCCGGCCCCCCCGCGAACGCAGTGCCGCGGTCCCACGGCCAGGTGCAGCCGAGCCGCCTGCCCAACACCCCTACGGCACCGTCAAGGTGATCTCGTTCGACGCGGTCGAGGTGCCGAGCGCATTGCGCGCTCGCACGCGCACGAAGTAGGTTCCGGCCGGGACACCTGAGAAGCTGACGCCCGGGAGATCGCTGTCGAGCGGCACGACAAAGGTGGCGGCGCCCGAGGCAAAGCCCGCTTCGATGACGTAGGTGGCCACCCCACTACCGGTCACGGGAGGATGCCAGCTGAGCGACGCGCTGCCCGCCGTCGCACTGCCCGCAAGCGTGCGCGGCGGCCCCGGGATTGCCGCGGCCGGTTCGACGTAGGCGACGGTATTCGAGGCGGTCGACAGTCCGCAGCTGCTCGTGGCCTGGACGGATAGGTAATACGTGCCGGATGCTGGTGCGAGTTGGAAGTACGAGCTGCTCGGGCCCTGGTTGAGCACGGCCAGGTCCGAGGCCCCGGGCGTCGAGCCTGCCAGCAGCCGATAACCGTCAGCGCGACCCGTCGCCGGCGCACCCCACCGAACGAGCACCGTCGAGCCGCTGCGCAGGGGCGCCGACAGCACGGGCGGCGATGGGGCCGCGCACGTTCCGTCGGGGAACGTCAAGAACACGTCCGGCGTCGACGGACCCTCGCCCGCCAGGCTCACGCCGCGAATGCGAACCGCATACGTGCCGGCAGGCAGGGTGCCACTCGCGCTGAAGGTAGGCGGCACGAAGAAGCGGCCGACGTCGGATAACCCAGCCGCGGTCCCCACTTCGATGACGTAGAAGAGCGGTGCCGCGCCGAAGCCAGGCGGAGTCCACGTGGCCGTGGCAAGATTGCCGGACCCGAGCGAGATCGCCAGGCCCGCGGGCGGTCCCGGCACGTTCGGTCCGGCCACGACGCCGACACTGCCTTCGGCCGACACGGCGCCCGGGCCCAATCGATTGCCTGGCCGGAGCCGGAAGTTGTAGCCCGCGCGCGGCAGCGTCAGCGTCGCGCTCGCGGTTCGGGCGGGGATGCGGAAGGGCGTGAACGACGTGAGGCCCGGCGCGTCACCCACTTCCAGGAGATAGAAGGACGGGAGGTCGGATTGGGCGCCCACGGCCGCGGGGCTCCAGGAGAACGTCGCCTGCGCCGTGGCCACCGAGCCCACATTCGTCACCGTCCGCGGGACCGCGGTGACGGGGAACACTTGCAGCCCGGTCTGCGTCGCCTGTTCGATCACGGCCGGATCGAGCAGCGTGAAGGTGAGATCGGTGACGCCCGATTTGTCGAATGGCGGCCGGTAGACGACTACCCGGTTCGCGCCGGTGCCGAGGATGACGATCGAGTCGGGCGGGGCAAGATCGGCGTTGGATCCGGTCACCGTAATCTGCGCGCTTTCGTCGGGATCGTTGGCGATGGCGACGGCGTAGACGTTCGTGCCGTTCTCGAGGAGCGGCTCGACCGGAAAGAAGACCGTCATGTCAGCCTGCGCGTGGGCAGAGGCCGCCGAGAGCACGAGCACGACGAGCGTACCAACGAAACTCCGCGCGACAAATGATTTCTCCATCGATCCACTCCGGGACACGCATGCGCCGCGCGTCTATCAATCCAGCCGCGACGAAAGGATCGGGCCGGCAGGCACATGGATGATATCGGCGCCACGCGACGCATCCAGCGAGAAGCATCGACCAACGACACGCCGGACGTAATTCGTGTGCAGCAATAGGCAAATCCGCCCCCTCGCGGATGGGCCGCTACTCAGATGCAAGGGTTGCTGACGCTCGGCGGGCGGCGGCTGCAACCCATCTACCCGCCCGACCCTCCGACGACCAGTCTCAACGAAACATTCTGATCAGTCGCGTCACGGGGTCGTAGAAGCGATCAACCACTCGCTCCTTGAGCGGAATGATGGCGTTGTCGGTGATGTGAATGTGCTCGGGACAGACGTTGGTGCAGCACTTGGTGATATTGCAGAAGCCGATCCCATGCGTCGTCTTCAGCGCCGGGATGCGGTCGCCGGTATCGAGCGGGTGCATTTCGAGCGCCGCGGCGTGGGTGAAGAAGCGCGGTCCGATGAACCCCTCGAACTCCTGATGATCGCGCAACACGTGACACACGTCCTGGCACAGGAAGCACTCGATGCACTTGCGGAACTCTTGGACGCGGTCGATGTCCCGCTGGGACATGCGCCACGTGCCGTCCGGCGCGTCGGGAGCGCGCGGCGTGAACTTTCGCATCGACGTCTTGACGGTGAAGTTCCACGACACGTCGGTGACGAGGTCCTTGATCAATGGGAACGTGCGCATGGGTTCGACGGTCACCGGCGCGTCGAGATCGAGCTGATTGAGGCGGGTCATGCACATCAGCTTGGGCTTGCCGTTGATCTCGGCGGAGCACGACCCGCACTTCCCCGCCTTGCAGTTCCATCGCACCGCCAGGTCGGGCGCCTGCTCGGCCTGCACACGATGAACCGCGTCGAGGACCACCATGCCTTCGGAGATCTCGGTGCGATAGTCCGTGAATTGCCCGGCGCCCGAAGGCTCGCTGCGCCAGATTCTCAAGGTTGCGTGCATGTGTCCTTCTCTCGGCCGCCCTGACGGGCGGCCGCTACGTCGTACGTAGGGTCCGGCCTTCCGGCCGGCCCTATCCTTTCTGCTCCTCGATCACCCTCTTCAACTCGGGCCGCATCGGCGGCACGGGCAGGTGGCTCACGACCATCGCGC
>JAIVJN010000396.1 GCA_020200025.1 Acidobacteriota bacterium
CTTCTGTGCCGTGTAATTGTGCCTGCGCTCTTCGTGAGCGTGGCGTGGCCCGTCGCCTCCGCGATTGCTCAACCACTCGGGACGCTCAGTGACCCGCGACGAGGCCGGGTCGCCGATCTGAGCAATCCGATCACCATCCACGTGCATGCGGAGAAGAACTATGTCGAAAGACTATGCGTCGATCTGATCGCCCCGCAGAACGCGTGCTTGTGAGGCGCAAGCACGCTCTACGCCGGGTGCTTCCAGTCGTGGCCTTTGCCTTCTTGGCGAGTCCGATCTAGTTGTAGCCGGGTCGCGATACGAAGACGAGGTTCGTGCGTTCGTCAACTCCGCGCATGTAGCGCCGAGCGTAGCCGACGCGATGTGCGGAACCTGGTACGAGCGCGCGTGCCGGAGCGCGTTGGCACGGCGCTCACCGGCCATTTCACGGCGGCCGTCTTCGCGCTCCAACATCGTCAGCGAGGCCGACTTAAGCGAGGGGATCGCGCGGCTCGCCGAGGCGACGGGGACAAAGCAGGGACAATCGACGTCACGCGGCACGGTTCGCCGAATCGGCCTGCCGAAGAATCGCACGATTTCGGCCTGAATTGGTGCCGGGGGCGGGGATCGAACCCGCACGGGCCGTACGGCCCACAGGATTTTAAGTCCTGTGCGTCTGCCAGTTCCGCCACCCCGGCTCGGTTGGCGACGTCGCCACTGCAGTCCCGAGGCCGCCTCCCTCGGTTGCTCATTGTAGGCGCAATCCGCGGACCGTCGGCTCGTCAGACCGTTATGATCGGGTGAACACGCGCCACACGACGAGCTCGCGGATGCCGCGCGCCGACCCGTCAAAGAGCTTGCGACTGTGCACCTTCAGCGCCGCCTCCAGCCTCGTCCGTTCATCGCTACGATGATGCCGCGATCGATTCTTCTGTCGATCGTCCTCTTGAGCGTCGCCTCTGACGTCCTCGCTCAACGTGTGCGCCAGGTCTTCGATGGGGACACGATCTCCGTCGCCGGGATCGGCGTCGTCCGCTTGCTCGGCGTCGATGCGCCGGAGAAGACTGGCGGTTACCGTGAAGCCGAGCGTCTCGGCGACCAAGCGTCTGCATTCATGCGGACGCTGCTCGCCGGACAGATCGTGCACCTGGAGTACGACGGCGAACGGAAGGATCGATACAACCGTACGTTGGCCTACGTGTTCCTCCCCGACGGCCGCCTCGCGAACGAAGCCATCGTCCGCGCCGGCTTCGCGGAGGTGTATCGACGCTTCGAGTTCCGGCGGAAGAACGCGTTCCTCGCCGCCGAGCGCGAAGCGCGCGACGCGCGACGCGGGCTGTGGGCGCCGCCGTAGAAGGTGGCAACGAAGATTGCCCCGAAGCGCCCAACGATCACAAAGAAGGGGTGGCGTTCTGCAACGCAAGACGCTTGATCAACTGAATCTGGCCCGCATGATAGAGGTCGTGTGCGCAATGCCCCGAATCAAGGCGATGTGGGTGAGGCCGCTCCTTCCAGTACGCCGCATGCACCACCAGCTCCCAGATGTTGTGGCGCCCTTCGGCAGGTCGCCATGCCGCCACCGCGGGCGTCAAGGCGCGGATCGAGCCGCGCAGGTTCGCGCCGTGCCACGACTTCCGATCGAAGGCTTCGTCCAGCAGATCGAGCAGCCACGTCCGGTTCACACGTGCTTGGTCTTCCATGACCCCCGCCTGAAGACGATGGCGCTGACCACGGCGAGCGTCGAGAATGCGATGGTCATCGCCAGATACACACCGACCGGCCCCAAACGCCAATGGATGGCTCCGACGAAGCGACCGCGTTGGTCCTGATGCGCGAAACGAACCCCGTTGCTGGGACACTAGTGCACGGTCGCGCGCGGCTCGGTTTCCATCACCCGCTCGATCATGGCAGTGAGTCGCGACTCGTCCATCGCGAACGGGCCGGCACTGGCACTACCCATCTGCATCTCGAGATGGAGCACAACACCCGAGTCGAACGAGCTGACGATCCAGTTGAAGCCACGCAGCGTCACCGTCGGCGGCTGGCCGCCGGGATGTCTTGCCCGATCGAGCGCGAGCAGCATCTCCGTCAGCAGCGTGCCGACGTCGGCGTCGTCCCATGTGGACGGATCGGACGACACGTTCGCGATCGCGTGTGTCGTCGCATGAGTCGTACCGCGCACCCAGATGTCGACGTCTATCGGCATATCACTTCTCGAGCCTCGGTTTGCGGGCGTCACGGTTTGCCGACGCCTGTCGCGGGACGGCGGCTCTACTCAGCGATTCTTCCACGTTGGCGGCCGCTTGTCGATGAAGGCTTCAACGCCTTCACGGGCATCCTCAGTGTTGAGCAGGCTGTCCAAGTACAAGCGCTCTGCGGCCTCGATGACTGGCAGGGCGTGCGCGATGAGCATCAGCCGAGCCGCGCGCGCGGCGTGCGACAGCGCGGCTGCCGAATGCGGAGCCAAATGTCGAACGAACGACTCGGCAGCAGCATCCGCCAGATCGTTCGGCGGCGCCATGACGGACACGAGCCCAGCATCGTGCCAATATGACGCCGGCTGTATCGCTCCGCTGACGATGGCCCGCGAGGCGCGCGTGGCGCCGACCCGCGCCGGCAAAAATGCCGCCGCCGCCGGCGGGAAGGCGGATAGCTTCACTTCAGGCAGTCCGAACGACGCGTCGGCCGTCGCGAGAATATCGTCACACGCCAGTGCGAGCTCGAAGCCGCCCCCCAGGCACCGGCCACGAACGAGCGCTGCCGTCGGCGCCGCACACGCCAGCCACTGTCGCAGCATCTCGTGGGTCTCGGGCAGGATCACGCGCATCTCATCGGGGAGATGCTCCTGGATCTTCGCGCCGTAGCTGAACTCGTCGCCGGCACCTTCGACGGTCACCCACTTCACTGCGGGACGGCCCGCGATGTCGCGCAACGCCTCGCGCAGGGCTCGCACCATCGCCACGGACAAGAGATTGCCTGGCGGCTGATCCATGACGAGCCGAAGCCAGGAACCATGGTGCTCGGAGAGAACGGTAACAGGCGACATCTCATCCTTCAGATACGGCGGCCCTTCGTTTTGAAGACGGCATACGGCTGCACTTCTTGTTGGCCGCGGCCGCCTTCGCTCGCGATCATCGGCGCGCGAGCTTCGGCGAGATCTCGCCGAAGCGGCCCCCTGGGCCGCGCGCGCGGCAGGCGGCACGCAGCAGGCGGCCGACGGCAGCACGCACGCTCCCTTGCCTTTTCACTCTGCGGGTAACTCGCCGAGCTGCTCCTCGAGCGTTGCTGGATCCGTCACCGGTGCCTCGCACGCGAAGGCACGGCACACGTACGCCGTCGCCCGCCCGTGCACCATCGTCATGGCGCCAATCCACGGCAAGCGCTCGGCGAGTCTTCGCTGCGCCTCGCCGGGTACAACCGGCACAACCAGCGTAAAGGGACGGTAGCGACGAGCGACGACGGCCTGGAGTGCGCGCGTATCATCTGCGAGTGGGTTGCCGACAATGACGACCTGGCGTGCCTCAGCGAGGTTCGTCGCGAGAGCGGACGCCATCAATGGCACTCCCCGGCCTGCGCTCGCCAGTTGCCCGCCCATGGAGGTAATCGCGTGTTGCGCGCGCGTGTGGAACTGCGCGTCACCACTCAGATGGAACAGCGTGAGGAGGTTCAACGTGCCGACCGAGGTCGCGGCGGGTTCGGCGCCGTCATGCTCTTCCTTCAGGCGAATGAGCACGGATTGATCCTGGCCCGTGGTGCTGAACCATCCACCAGCGGTCTGGTCCCAAAACAAATCGTCCATGCGCTGCTGCAAGCGCGTGCCCCGCCCGATAGCGGCGCCTGAGCGTCCGAGACTCGGGGTCCCACATCGTGCTCTTCAGAAAGCGCGCCGCGCGCCGTGCCCTCTGCAGATGAGACCCGCCGGGCACATGGCTTCCTGCGGGCTGGCCGTCTACTGCCGTGGGCTCGAGCACGCGCGCCGCGCGGGCAAAGGCGCCAATCATCAAGCCATTCCACGCCGTCAGCACCTTGTCGTCGAGGTGCGGACGCGGCCGCCGTGCCCTGGCTTCAAACAACGTCCGTCGCGCACGAGCCAGCACCTCAGTGATCTGATCGGCGTCGAGCGCGGTCTCTTTCGATACGTCGGCGATGCCGCGCGCCGTATACAGCAGATTCTTGCGGCCGAACTCGTTCTGAGGGTCGAATGGCGCGTTGCCGTCCGACAACACGCCGTAACGCAGCTCGAAGATGCGGCTGTTCTCGCCGAGCAGGGTTCGAATCTCGTCGGCGGTCCAGATGTAGAAGGCGCCCTCCGTCTTCCGAGCATCCGACCTGCCCCGGTCCTCGGGCGGCAGGCTATCGGCATCCTCGGCGGAATGGAAGCCACCGCTTTCGTCCGACAGCTCTCGCTCGACGTACTGCAGCGTGTCGTCGGCCACGTGCGCGAAGAAGGCATCGCCGCAGGCTTGCGCGCCCTCGAGATAGGCCAGCACGAGCTGCGCCTGGTCGTACAGCATCTTCTCGAAATGCGGCACTCGCCATTGCCGATCGACGGAGTATCGATGGAAGCCGCCGCCAATGTGGTCGCGCATGCCACCGAGGGCCATCGCCGTGAGCGTTTGCAGCGCCATTCGCCGCGCGTCGTCATCGCCGGTTCTGGCGTGCTCGCGCAGCAAGAACAGCAGCTCGCTCGGACGCGGGAACTTCGGCTGGTCGCCAAATCCGCCGTAGCGCGCGTCAAAGCTCTGTCGAAACTGCCGCAGCGTGGACGCCAACGCCTCGACGCCGATCGCCTGGGCGGAGGGCGCGCTGTGGGTCAGTCCGGCCAATCGCGCAACGACATCGGTGGCCGATCGGATCAGCTCGACGCGTTCGTCCCGCCACGCTCTCGCGATCTCGAGCAACACGTCGCGAAAGCCCGGCCGCCCCCACTGGGACGCGGGTGGGTAGTAGGTACCGCCGTAAAACGGCTCGAGCGCCGGCGTCAGCCAGACGCTCATCGGCCATCCCCCTTGCCCCGTCGTCGCCTGCACGAACGTCATGTAGACGCGATCGACATCCGGCCGCTCTTCACGGTCGACTTTGATGGAGACGAAGTGCTCGTTGAGGACGGCCGCCACAGCAGCGTCCTCGAACGATTCGTGCTCCATCACATGGCACCAGTGACACGTCGAGTAGCCGATGGACAGGAAGATGGGCTTGTTCTCTTCTCTCGCCTTCCTGAATGCGTCCTCGCCCCACGCATGCCAGTCGACAGGATTAGCGGCATGCTGCAGCAGATACGGACTCTGCTCGGCTGCCAGACGGTTGGGCATCTCGCGATCATAGCGGACAGTGGGACGTGAGCAATGATCCCCGTCGGTAGGCGGCAGGCGGCAGGCGAAGAGCAAACGACAAAAGTGTACAAGCCGAGAGGCAGACGGCCGGATCCCGTAGGGGCACAACTTTGCGGTGCGCGCAAAAGCGGGCCGTGAGGCCCGCCCTACGGACCCGTCTCTAGGAGCTCCGGGATAGATGCCGTGGCGAGCGGAGTCGATAGCCCGGAACCCGAAGCCCCGAGCCGGAGCCCGGAGCCGGAGCCCGAGTGATCATGCCGCCGCGCGGTATGCGGCCTGCAGCCGTACATACGCCGCGGTCATCTGGACGCCGTAGAGCAAAACGACCGCGCAGACGTAAATCCAGATGAGAAACACCACGACGGCGGCAATCGAGCCGTGAATCAGGTTCCAGCTGGCGAGGTCGCGGGCGTACCAGGTGAAGGCGTTGAGGGCGGCCTCCCACAAGAGGCCGGTGGTGATGGCGCCCGGCCATACGTCGCGGAACCGCATGCGCGTATTGGGGATGAAATAGAAAACGAGCGCGACACAGCAGACGAGGAGCAACGTGGCGGCGTAGCGCACGACGATGTTCTGCGCCCAAATCAGCCACGGCGAGCTCTCGACGAGCTTGAAGAACCACTGCGTACTGCTGACGTGGGTGGCGCTCAGCAGCAGCAGCGCCATGACGGCAATCGCCGCGGCCGAGAGCATCATCACGAATGAGACCAGCCGATGCTTGAGGAAGCTGCGTCGTCGTTCGACGCCCCACGCATGATTGACCGCCGAAGAGATGGCGTTGAACACGCCCAGCGAGGCCCAGATGAGCGCCAGAAGGCCCCCGACGCCGAGCTGCAGTGTCTGGGCACGAAAGGCATCGAGTTGCCGGGCGATGAACTCGAACTGCTGGGGAAAGTAGCGAAAGAGGTAGCGGATCACTCCATCTCGCGCCTGCTGATCGGCGGTCAGCGACCCGAGCACCGAGAAGAGCAAGAGCAGAAACGGGAAGAGCGACAAGAGTGCGTAGTACGAGATCGAGGCGGCATGGGTCAGCGCCTCGCTGTTGTACATCTCTGCGACGGCGCGCCAAGCGGCCTGCGCGGTGAGCCGCAGATGACGGCGCAGCACGCCGTCGGCCGGCACCGACACGTCACGCCGAACGGCTCCGCTAGGCGTCGGGCCTATCTGGGCGGAGGGAGTTGACACCGTCACGAATCAGCCCAAGCACTCGCTCGAGGCGCTCGGCCTGGCAAAGCCAGTTGCGCCGAGCCGCGATAGGCGACCTCGCTCACGTCGCCTCCGATTCGTTGGCGACCAGCTCACGATCCGCCGCACTTTTCGCTAGACGCACCGGATCCTCGATCTCGTGCTTGCGCATCTTGCTGTAGAGCGTCGGGCGGTAGAGGCCGAGGATATGCGCCGCCTCCTGCTTGTTCCAGTTGGTTCGCTGTAGGGTCTGCAGAATGGCCATGCGCTCAATCTCCGCGAGCGTATGGTGTGCAGGGACGCTGAACTCTTGACTCGCAGTGCCCTCGTCGCGAACCGCCTCGGGGAGGTCCAAGGGCAGGATGTCGGGTCCCTTGGCGACGAGCACCGCGCGCTCGATCGCGTTCTCGAGCTCGCGCACGTTGCCGGGCCAACGGCTGCGAATCAACAGGTGATACGCCGAGGCATCGATCCCCTTGACCTGCTTCTGATAGCGACGATTGAACTTGTCGATGAAGTGCGTGCAGAGGAGTGGGATGTCCTCGCTGCGCTCGCGGATCGGCGGCACGTGTAGGGTGATGGTGTTGATGCGGAAATAGAGGTCTTCACGCAGCCGGCCGTCCCGGAGTGCGGCGTGCAAGTCGACGTTGGTCGCGCAAATCAGCCGAAAGTCGACCTTCACCGATCGCTCGCTCCCCACCGGGCGGTACTCTCGTTCCTGCAGGACACGCAACAATTTGGTCTGCAGATACGACGGCATCTCGCCGATCTCGTCGAGCATCAGCGAGCCGCCCTCGGCAAGCTCCAGTAACCCGACCTTGTCGCCGGTGGCGCCCGTGAACGCGCCTCGCTTGTAGCCGAACAGCTCCGACTCGATGAGATCCTTCGGCAGCGCCGCGCAATTGATCTTGATGAACGGTCCGCGCGCCCGCGTGCTGCCGTGATGAATGGCGTTGGCGATGAGCTC
>JAIVJN010000167.1 GCA_020200025.1 Acidobacteriota bacterium
CTCGGACCCTTGGTAGATGTCGGGGACGCCTGGCACGCCCGACATCAACACCTGCTGCGCAAGGCCCCTCACGGCACCGAGCCGCGCGATCGTGCGTGCGAACGGCACGAAGGTGTTCAGAAACCGGCTCGAGCCGGCGCCGGTGAGCACGGCGCGCGCAAATGCGGAGACGGCATCCTCGTACGCCTGATCGGGCCTCAGCCAGCTCGATCGAATTTTCCCTTCGCGAATCGCCTTGACCATGTATTCCGACGCCCGCGCGTCGATGCTCGGAGGCGCGACAGCCGGAATCGATTCGCCCTCGAGATCGGGCGGCCAGATGGCCACGAGCGCCTGGTAGAACATGTACTCGTCGGCTCGATCGGGCGCGGGAACACCGTTCACGTTCGGACGGTGCCTGGCATTGAGGCGCATCCACTGCGCCATCGCCCGCCGCCACTCGGCTGGGCGTTCGCTCAGGATCGACAGCCGGGCGCGGGCGTCCGCTCCGCGCTTCGTGTCGTGGGTCGCCAGCGTCAGCATCGTCGACGGCCAGTGCTCGAGCCGCGAGGCGTTGGCCGCGTGGAACTGCTCGATGGATATCGTTGGCGCCGCTGGATCGCTGCCGACCTCATTGGTGGCGACGAGCGGCGCATACCGGTAGAAGGCCGTATCTTCGAGGCCTTTTGCCTGAATGGGCCCGGTCATCTGCTGGAAACGCATCGCAAAGCGCAGGCACTCGTCGTCGGGCACGCTCGCGGGGCCGAGGCCGGTCAGCACGCGCTCGATGAAATCGAAGATCGACGATTCCATCACCGGGCTGCGGCGCCGAGCTTCGGCGACGGCACGCGCGATGATGACGCGGTCGGTCGCGGACACTCCGCGACTGCTGACGTAGGTGCGGTACACCGGAAAGCACGCGACCACTTCGCGCAGCACCCGGCGCAGGCTGTTGAGGGTGAAGTCGCGCGACCGTCGATCGCGCGTCGCGATCCGCTCGAGCGCATGGGCAAGCATGTTCATCTCGCTCGCCATCGCCGACTGGGCGATAAGCCGACGCGATTCGTAGGCAATCTCTGGAAAGGGCTCGTTGCGGCCGCTCAACCGCGCCCATAGTCGTTCCAGTTGATGCAGACCCGCTCGGTCGAGGAACAGGCCGTTGATGACGTTCAGAAACAGGTAGCCGGTACCGCCGTGGATGGCCCACCGGGTCCGAAAGCGCTCGCCCGTCGAAAGTATCTTCTCGGCTGCCAGATAGAGTGGCCGTACCGCCCAATCGGTATGATCCATGTCGCGGCGTCGAGCTCGCCACTCGACGAGCGCGTCGACCACCTCCGGTCGATCCGCTCCGGCCAGCTCCTCTGCAGACTGGCGCCAGACTGCCGCTTGCAGTCGTTCGAAGTAGTCCTCGGGATCGTACAGCCCGTCCGGGTGATCGAGCCGCAGTCCGGTGACGAGGCGATCGCGCACGCACTCGAGCACCAGGCGATGGGCCTCGGCGAACACCCGCGGCTCCTCCATGCGCACGGCACCAAGATCGTTGATGTCGAAGAAGCGCCGATAGTTGATCTCGTCGAACGCCGTTCGCCAGTACGCCACGCGATATGGCTGCTGTTCCAGCATCATATGGAGCGCGTCGAAGGACTCGGGCTCTCCAGGGCGTCCGTTCAAGCGGTCGAGGCCACGCTCGATCGCGCTGCGAACCATCGGCGACCGCTCGAGCAACACGTGGAACCGTTCGCACGACACCTGGCTCTCTCGCCGTCGCTCCTCTTGCTGCAGCGGTTGCCGCTCGCTGTGCGGCGGCAGCTTGGCGAACGCCGTCATCACGCTCAGCAGCTCGCGGGTGTCGCGATCGTCGACCTCCTCGCTGGCTCTGAGCTCGTCGATCTCCGGTTGGAACGCGCCGGGTATCGTTTCCGGATTGATTGGCAGGATGTGTTCGAAGTAGTGCAGAACCAGGCCGCTGTGCTGGAGGGCGAGCCGAAGCTCACCGCGCTCGAGGACGACGCCGTACTGGTCGCCCAGGATGGGAAGAAGCACCCGATTGTGCAGGGACTCCTTGACGGGCTCCCAATCGATATCGAACCACTCGGCCGCCGCCGCGCTCGGACCGTGCTGAAGCACGTCGCGCCAATACGGGTTGTGGACCGGGTCGACGGCCATGTGGTTCGGCACCATGTCGAGGAGCACGCCCATGCCCCGCTCGCGCAGACCCTGCGCAAGCGCCGCGAACTGCGCTGGTGTCCCGAGCTCGGGGTTGAGCTCGCGGTGATCGACCACGTCGTAGCCATGCGCGCTGCCAGGTCGCGCTTTGAAGCAGGGTGACAAATAGCAGGCGCCGATGCCGAGAGCGTCGAGATAAGGCACGATTGCCGCGGCGTCGGCGAACGTAAAGCGCCCGCTCAGTTGAATACGGTAGGTACTGGAGGGCACGTGCAGGACGCTCCGCAGTTTCGCCGCGAGGGCATCGACCTCGTCGGTCAGGCTGGCGGCCGTCTGCGTGATCTCGGTCATGTCCGTGACGGGCGGCGCCAGATGACCGCCCCAGGACGCGCAAATTCGACGACACCGTCGCCCATCGCCGCCGGCTGCGGATCGCTGGCGTAGGCGGCATCTTCGGTGTCGAGCACTGGGATCCAACCTGTCCCCACGCTGGCGCCAAGCGGCGGCGAGACACGACCTTCGCCCTTCAGACGGACGACGATCGCCAGCTCGCCGCCTTCGATCGTCCGGCGGCGGAGCCACAGCGATGCCGCGTCAACGGCGGCCACGCGGCCCGCACCCGTCGTGCCCGCCGGCCCTCCGGCGGCAAGCTCCTTGCGCAACCGTAACAGACGGCGGTAGAGAGCCAGCGTTCCCGCGTGGAGCGGTCGATCAATCTCATCCCATCGGAGCTTCGATCGCTCGAACGTTGCCACGTCTTGCGGATCGGGAATTGCGAGTCGAAGCTCGGGGTCGGCGAACGCGCGAAACGGCCCAAACTCCTCGCGACGGCCCTCGCTCACCAAGCGGCCAAGCTCGGGCTCGTGATCCGTGAAGTACTGAAACGGCGACGAGGCGGCCCACTCTTGTCCCATGAAGAGAAGCGGTGTTTCGGGGACGACGAGCAGCAGGACACTGAGCGCGCGCCAGGTGGCCAGGTCGACGACGTGATGCAGGCGGTCGCCGAGCGCACGGTTGCCCACCTGGTCGTGGTTCTGCAGGCAGACGACCGCGCGGGCAAGCTCGAGACCGGCTGCGCTGCTGCCGCGCGGCGTGCCGTGGTGGAGTGACGGCTGGCCTTCGTAAAGCCATCCCGTTCGAATCGTCTGCGCGAGCTCGTCGACGTCGCCGCGATAATCGCGGAAGTATCCTTCGTCGTCGCCAGCGACCAGCCGGCGGACGATGTGATGAAAGTCATCCGCCCAGACCGCGTCGAGCCCCCAACCGCCGCGTGTGCGTGGTTCGACGATCGTTCGCAGGTTGCGATGATCTTCGGCGACGAGGATCACCTCGCGATCGCTCACGGCCTCGTGGACGGCATCCGACAACGACGCCAGAAAGTGAACGTCACTGTCATCGTGGAGCGCGTGCGTCGCGTCGAGCCGCAGCCCGTCGAAGCGATAGTCCAACACCCACTGAAGCGCGTTGTCGATGAAGAAGCGTCGTACGTGCCGGGCGTCCGGTCCATCGAGGTTGATGCCGCGGCCCCATGGGCTCGCATGCCGATCGCTGAAGAATCTGCCGCTGGCCGCCGCCGCATACGCGCCCGCGGGTCCGAAATGGTTGTAGACGACATCGAGGAGGACGGCGAGACCCACGCCATGCGCGCGGTCGACGAATGCCGCGAGATCGGCGGGAGAGCCGTACGCCGGGGCCGGCGCGAAG
>JAIVJN010000397.1:0-3845 GCA_020200025.1 Acidobacteriota bacterium
GTCATCAGCCGGTCACGATAACTGTAGATAAGGTGGGTTCCACCGGGCAGCCAAGATGCGCCGCCGGTGTTCATAGCGTCTGTCACCCTGCGATAGGTCCGTGCTTGGCGCGAGTACAGCCAAAGGCCTCCATGACGCCCTATTCCCGAAATCGCGAGAGACTGTCCGTCCGGGGACCAGTCATCCACTCTGGGATATGCGATAGAGGCGTCCGGAAATGCTGGCAGGACGTCGACCGGCTTCGATAGGTCGTGAATCGCGTAAATTCGCATTTCTCTGCCGTTTACGTCGGAGAGCGCAAGCTGTTTTCCGTCGGGGGAGGGCACTGGGTAGACAAATCTCCAACCGAGTGTACTCGGAAGTTGACGTAGGCCTCCGCCGTCTGCTTCGACACGCCAGATACCCCAACCAGTGCGGTCTGAGTAAAAGAAGATTTGGCGACCGTCAGGCGACCATCGGGGAGCACGGTCTCTCGCGAAGTCATTCGTTAGCTGGCGCGGATCTCCACCAGACGTGGAGAGAACGTAAATATCTTCTCGAACCCGAGTGGAGGTAGACAGCGCGAGCAAACGTCCGTCGGTCGCGAGATCGATGTACTCGAAGTCATTCGCTCCACTGGTAATCGGCTGGACCGGGCCTTTCGTGCTCCCGCTCGCCGCATCGAAAGAGATGCGGGCGACGTTGCGCGTGGTTAAAATTGATGAGTAAATAGCCAACCGGCCATCGGCGGAGAGGCTGAAGTCTGCGACGTACGACGCTGGGAGCGTGAGCGGCTGCGGCTCTTCCGATACTGCACCCGAACCTTCATCGACGCCCACCCGCCACAGGTTCATGCTTCCTGACCGATTGCTTAGAAAGTAGAGCCATCGCCCATCCGGGGACCATACCGGATTCCAGTCGTTGGCGTCATGCGTCGTCACCCGAACTGGATGCTCGCCATTGACGTCGACCGTCCAGATGTCACGATTTGCCGCGACGCCGTGGAATGTAATCTGTCGACTAGCTGGATCAGCTGGGACCGCCCAAAATGCAATCCGCTTTCCGCTCGGAGAGACTCGAGGCTGAACAGCGTCACCAGCAAATATCCGACGAGGGTCGCCGCCGGCGACGCTTACCACCCACAAGTCGCTAAAGTTTATCCGGTTCTCGGGCCCCGGAGAATTTGCTGCCGTAGAAAAGACGAGGGTTCGCCCATCGGGAAACCACGCGAGGTCAACGCCAGCGCTTGTTAGCCGGCGAACCGATTCACCCGTGCGTCCCATCACAAAGATGCCCCCGCCATCGCGCTCGGATCGAAATGCGATCGACTCACCGTCCGGGGAGAACACCGGGCGGCTGTCGTCGGCGGGTGAATCCTTAGTCAAGTTCATTGCCGCTTGCCCACTTACGCTTTGAAAGTAAATATCGCCATCGCTCGCATAAACGACCCATTTTCCGTCTGGAGACAGACTTGGGTATCGCTCAATGCCCTCTCGTTGTGTAAGGCGGGTGTGCGAAATAGGCGAGGTCGTCGAAGGCCCATCGGCTGCGCCCCCGCGGTGCCAAAGTGTGAGTAGTAGGACTGGTGCGACGACAAAAAGCGGCGCAGAAAATGTGGCGACCCTCCACCAGGTCCAACGTGTCTGGGTTCTGGACGGAGCAGCCAGATCACCCGCGCTCGACACCTGCGCGTAATCCTCGAGTTCGTTCCTAAGATCTTTTGCTGACTGATACCGGCGCTCTGGATCCTTCGCAAGACAATGTCGAACGATTCGCGATAGGTCCCGCGGCAATCTAGGATTGATCTCAGTGAGATCCGTGGGCGTATCTTTGAGAATCGAGGACAAGACGGAGACGGCCGTGTCACCCTTGAACGGCCTTTCGCCTGTGGCCAGCTCGTACAGTAGAACGCCGAGCGAGAAGATGTCCGAGCGTTCGTCCACCGGCTTCCCTTGCGCCTGCTCCGGCGACATATACGCGACTGTGCCGACGATGTGCCCTTCCTCAGTTAATTCTCGGGTTGGCAAATGTGGGTCGAGATGTCCCGCCTCGGCCCCCCCACGCAGCTTGGCGATGCCGAAGTCGAGCACCTTCACGCGATCGCTAGTCGATACCATCACATTCGCCGGCTTGAGATCGCGATGGATGATGCCGTGACTGTGCGCAGCAATGATGGCGTCGGAAATTTGGGTGGCGATTGCGACTAATCGTTTGACCGGCATCCCACCCTTCGGAAGAATGTCGGCCAGAGTACAGCCGTCCACAAATTCCATCGTCAAGAAGTGCGTGTCACCGGCCTGCTCGACCGAATACAGGGTGACGATGTTCGGATGATTAAGCGCCGCGACCGATTGCGCCTCGCGCTGAAAACGTTCGGCAAGATGCGGTTCGGCGCTGAAGTCGGCTGGGAGGATCTTGAGGGCGACGAGCCGTTTCAACCGTGTATCCTCGGCGAGGTACACGGCGCCCATGCCCCCGCTGCCGAGAGCTTTGGTTAGGCGGTAGTGATTCAGAATCGCGCCAACCATGCGCTGGAGGGCTGATGATATCCCACACTCCGGTCTCGATGTTCAGTTGCGACGGCTACGTGCAACCGGCATCACAGATTGAGGAGACTCGGGAGGGTCCTCGATGTCCCATTTGCAGCGACACTGTGCGATCCCAGCTCGCGAGCGGGCGGACGCACACAGACGCGAAGTCCCGCAAGGCCATCGACAGCGAGGAGCGCGAGGAGCAGGACGCCTTGATGTCCGGAAAGGCGTCGGGCACTTGTGATGCGCGACCGGCGCCCGCTGTAAGCAGCCGGCGATTCCCGGCGGGACCGTGTGCCACTACCACGACAGGGCAGCTCCGCAGGTCCAGAAGGCGGCGGCGCTGCGAATGGCGGAGCTCGTCGATCCCGCGATCACGCGGTTGGCCGAGTTGATGATGCAGAAGGAGTTCCCCTCGACCGCCTACCAGGCCGTTCGCGATGTGCTCGGTTCGGCATCGCGGGGCCCTGACAGCGCGTCTGCCGCCGGGTCTTCGCGCCGCACCGCGCCGCCCGCTCGAAGTCGCCCGGCGGATTGCCGTAGTGGAGCCACCCTCGTCGCGGCGCATGGGGTTCATCCTCGATCGTTGCCACTCGTCCCCCTCCCCCCGGTCTCGACCGTGCCGACCACCGCCTGGCCGCCGTGCTCCACCGTCACGCGCTCCACCACGACGCGTTGCTGGCCGGCCTTGCCTTTCAGCCGGAGCATCAGGTCCACTTGCTCAATGAAGAGGCGCATCAAGCGCATGGCGCGGACCACGTTGGCATCCCTACCCAGGATCGTCTCGATCGGGCAGCGTGGCGCTGCCAAGAAAACACATGGCCGCCCGCCGGGCGCCGACCATTTGCACCGCCAGCATTGCCTCGGTGGCCGTCTTGGGCTCGAGCTCGGCGACCAAGGCGGTATATGTGGCGGTCAGGGTTTCGAGCTCGCTTGTGGAAATGGCCATCACGTCTCGCCCCTCGAGCCGAATGAGCTGAGCAAGGAGCGTCAACGCCGCTTCGCTGGTCCGACACCCGAGCGCGGTGTTGTGCTGCACATCCAGGTCGATGTCGACCGATGCGGGAGACAGGCGCGGTTCGATTCCTTCCGGGCTCACCACACCACTCAGAATCAACAAGTTACGCGGCATGGTCCAGCGTTGAACAAGATACTGACCAACAGATGCGACAGTCTGTGGTGTCGAGGACCTTGCGCAGGGAACTTGCCAACCAACTTTCTGATTTCAGGAGGTTTTCGAGAACCAGCCGCACGACTCTGCCACGCGTCGTCAGAGTCGATCCGCGTCCGTGTCGTACCGATGTGGCATTTTTTCTGGAATCCTTCTTGCTCTGG
>JAIVJN010000397.1:3863-4901 GCA_020200025.1 Acidobacteriota bacterium
GCTCTGGGGCGCGCTGCTACAATACGCGAACATTGCGGGCTGTACGACATTCGCGTCGCCGCTGCATGGCCCGGCGCCAGGCGGCCCCTGCCGGCCACGTCGGCGCGTTTCGGCCACTCGACCTTGCGGGCCTCTCTCACCGCCCGCTCATTCAGGGCACTCGGTAGGAGGTTTGACTGAGTGGCGCTTCAAACAGGTGCGGTTTCGCTGCTCGCGCTCGGCGCCCAGGGCCATCCCACCCTCAGGGACGGCGTGCACTTGCGATGGAATGTCGACGCATCGCGCGGATTCCCCCCTTTCGGCTTCGACGTGTTCCGTCGGCGACACCGCCACGGCACCCCAGTTTCGCTCGACTTCACCGGCGAGACGCCACGTGTACTCCCGAAGCTCACGACCTTCGGCGACACCACGTGGCACACCGAGCGCTACGCACCGGAACTGGATCGCGTCCAGATCGCGCCGGGCACCCGCACGGTGTTCCGTCCGATGGGCTCGGCCGTCGACTGCCGCTTCGACCGCACGAAGGGACTCGTGCGCCGGGTGGAACTGGACATCACCCAATGGGAAGTCACGCAGCCTAACGAGCCTGCGAAGCAACTCACGATCTGGGGGATCGCGGGCGACGAGCGGGTCTCGAGCGGGTCGATAACCATCGATCACACGAGCCACCGACAGGTGATCACGGTCGCGGTCCAGGGAGACGCTCTGGAGGGGATACAGCTCTGGTCCGGACGCTACGGAATCCTCGCGATGCGCTGGGTGTTCGTGGCGGACGAGGCCGACGTGGGGTGGGGAAAGCCGTTGAATCCGATGCGGATCGGCTTCCCAGTCACCGCGCCTGGGTACCGGGTCCGTCACGCGCATAGTCCCGACCTCGGGAACGGGGCACAGGACTGGCTTGAAGCCTCGGATCGCATGCGCCTGGGGCTTGAGTCATCGGCGGGTGGGCTGACTCCGCTGCTGCCCCCCGAACTGGCGTTACGATTCGGTCCGCCGCGCTTTGCCGACCTCCGCGAACTGATGCGGAAGTCGTTAGGC
>JAIVJN010000398.1 GCA_020200025.1 Acidobacteriota bacterium
ACAATGCGCCGTCGACAGGGCAGATTTCTTGACGAACAGAGATCGCACCTCTGCACCCGCGTCAGCTTCTGCCCATCTGGGTCCGGCTGGCCCGTCGCTGCGGTCCTGGTTTTGACACGCGTCGCCTATCGGCTCGGCGGTTACGGGCGATGGTCGTGACATGCGACGCCAGTTGCGGTCCTCTGCTCCCCGTCGCACCGACCACCTTTCGCGCTAGAATGCGCGGGTAGGCGGTCCTGACCCTTTTCCTCAGTCTTCTTCTCCTCCGGCAAGTAGCTGTATTCCGACACCGTGTACGCGCCGCCATCCGGGCGCCTGACGTGGCGCTGGCGGTTGTCGATTTGCATCGAGAATGGAGCGCGCCTAGGTCTGAGACGCGCGTGCGCCATGCGTAATTGCCGGCAATGTTGGCGAGGGTGCGCCCATCCACCCAAACGTTGGGCCGTGCGCGAAAGAATTCAGCCAGACGGCCGGCGAGGGATCGTGTAGGATTTCGAAGGTTGTTGTTCATGTTGTGGCACCAACGTGAACGACCAGCGCCCGCGGTCCCACCCGCGGGCGTCGTCGTTTAGGCCATTCCCGAGCAGACCTCGCCCGGTTCGGGATCTCTTTGTGGAACATGCGCGCTCGCCAACGCAGACGCGCGCGCCGCTTCAAGGTCGACGACCAGCGCGCGAATGTCGCCGTCCGACAGCCCCGCAATCCGTGCAGCGATGATCGCGGCGACTTCGCTCGCCGGCCATCCAACAGCACGCGGGCCCAGCCGAACTGGCCGCGGCCACAGTCCTTCACTGATGCGGTTATAGATGGTCGAGCGGGCGTAGCCGGTTGCTGATTCGACTTGGCGTCGTCGTAGAATCGCCTGCCCGAGAAGTGGCGCCGTGCTCATTGGACCTCACCAGCCGCACCTGGGCTTTCCAGGCGCAATCGAGTAAGGCCATTCTTGACATAGTTATGCCCGCAGAATCGCTGGTCTAATCCACCGATTTTTTTCTCGAATTAGTCCAGCGATTTGCTTGTTCAACGGCATCCGCGACGTCGTCAAAGAGGTCGTCTGGAAATCGGACGCCTGCCGCTTCATAGATGACCCGCAACACCTTGGCAACCGTGCCGTCAGACCCTTTGCGCAGGCGCACTCCTGCGCTCGCGAGATTAGCGGCGACGAACCCCGCGATGAGCCGTCGTTCACCGAAGTGGCGGCCACGCGGCTTGAGTGAGGCTCTATGAGCTCGGGCTTTCCAGGTTCGAGAGTACTGCTCCAGGTGACGGACAGCTTCGCGCACGTGGCTGAGTGACCAGTCCTCCGGGACACACGCGAGATCCGGATTGAGTAGATCCGCGTAGGTCATGGGACCCCGCGGGCCGGGTGCTCCACGAGCCACATACTTCAGTTCGCGGGCCTCGCTGACGAGCGAAAATACGCTCTCCAACGCTTCGAGCAGCTGGCGAGCGCGATTCTCTACTTTCTGTGCTGCTCTCGCGTGGACGCCTGCTTGCTCACGTGAGCGACGACGGTCTGCCTCACGCGTCTTCTTGATGCCTGAGTAGCTTTTGACTGCGTCCTGCAGCCTGGGAAGGAGTTTCGGAAGTAGACGGTCAGCTCGCCTGGGACCTAACGCGCTCTTCAGCTCCGCGACGTCATGGTCGCTCAGCGCCCTCCCTGCCTTGGACGCCGAAGGTGAGTTGACAACCCGAACGGCACGCGTTCTCGATACGGCGGCATTCGCCTTCAATGCGTGCCTTGTGGAGGGTGGGTTCACCTGGCGCCTCTCTTGAGGACGAACTCGCTCCAGTGAGCCATCAGCTCACGCCGCCTCTCAAATAGGTCGCTGCGGTGATACGCCGCTTCCGTCTTGTCCCGAAGCGTGTGCGCCAGCGCCGCCTCACAGATGGCTCGCGGCACGTTCGTGCATTCAGCCGCCCAGTCTCGGAAACTCGAGCGAAATCCATGCACGGTGAAGGCGCCCATCTCCATGCGGCGAAGCGCCATCAGCAACGCCATGTTCGATAGAGGCTTGTTTGGTGAACGACCAGGGAAGATGTAGGGCCCGCCGTCGGCCAAGGCTCGAGCTTCGCGAAGGATCGCCAGACAGCGGTCGGAGAGCGGGACCCGATGCGCCCGGTGAGCTTTCATCCGCAACGCGGGCACGGTCCACGTTCGGGTCTCGTCGTCAATCTCGCGCCACTCCGCCTTGACCACCTCGCTGGTGCGACCGGCCGTCAAGATCAAGAACTCCAGCGCCAGCCGCGCCGAGTGGCCGATCGAAGCGGTCTCGAGCGCCTTCAGGAAGGCCGGGAGCTTCGCGTACGGCAAGGCCTCATGATGGCGCCGCATGGCCTTTGGCTTGGGCAGCGCCTTCTCGATACCGATAACCGGATTGCTGCCCGTGCAGTAGCCCGACGCGTGTGCCCAATCCAAGACCGTCCGAAGCCGCTGCTTGACCCGTCGGGCGGTTTCAGGTGTCTTCGTCCAGATTGGCGCGAGCACGGCGAGCACGTCCGCCGGCGTGATCGTGGCGACGCGTCGATCGCCCAGAAGCGGAAAGGCCGCCGCTTCCAGTGACGCGAGCCACTGCGCTTGGTGCTTGGCGTTCCGGAAGGTGGCGGCGTGCGCGGCGTGAACCCGTGTGGCGGCCTCGCGGAACGTGGGCACCACCGTGCGCGAGGCGCGCCGCTCAGCCAGGGGATCGCCACCCTGCCGAGCCACCTTGCGGAGCCGGGCCGCTGCGTCCCGTGCATCGGCGAGCGACACCGTGCTGAGTCCACCGAGTCCGAGATCGCAGCGCCGGCGCGCGATCACCGTGCGCAGGACCCAGCGCTTGGCGCCCGAGGGTTCGACGAGCACATACAGCCCGTTGCCGTCGGCGTACCGGCCCGGTGTGGTGAGGGCGCGGATGCGGGGCCAGGAAAGCCGCTTGTCGGGATGGCGACCACGCGGCTTGCGAGGCTGCGCGTCGGTCTCATCCCTCATGACGTCCCACATTTTAGACGGGAACACCTCGGCTGTCAATGGACGTTAACGGACGACACTAAGCCGAATCAGGCAGGAATCGGCGAGGCGGCGGGCTCTTGCTGGACGTTACGGGAATAGGGCTAGGCGGACTCTCCCTCCGCCAGCAAGTTCTACCTATCAGGTACACGGGCCGATGCTGGTTCCGACATACCGGTAAGGCCACGGCCCTCGCCGGATCTACCATCGGTAGCAGGAAGCGTGAACTGCGCGATTTTGCACCTGCGCGGCTCGACTGCTAAGGTTGCTCGCGTCCCCGCATCGCTCGTCACCAGGGCTCGGGGGAACGGCGGAGCACACCATGTCGCTGAGCGCGTTCATCCGCGCCCACCACGAAGAAATCATCCGCGAATTCGCCGTCTTCGCCAAGACGCTGATGCCACCTGGCACGGATATGACCGAGGCGGAGCTGCGCGACCACGCCCAGGAAATCCTGACCGCGGTCGTTCAAGACATAAGCATTGCGCAGACCCGCGAGGAACAGTCCCGCAAGTCGCAGGGCCGCGGCTCCGCCAAGATAAATGGGAGGCCGACGTATCCCGGGGCTCATGCCAGCCCATGCAGGCGAGCCTCCGATTGGTCGTTAGGGAGACGCGTTACAAACCGCAATCAATTCCGGCCAGCCGTTGGGCAAGCACTACGGCCGCGGCCGGACACTGACTTCAGCGCGGGAAGCCGGAAGCAGCTGCCTCGGATCGGACCAGTCGGTCGTGACTCTCTCTTCGCTTCAGACCCATGAGACCTGCGAGACCCAGGAGGCCGAGCCAACCCCAATCGACACCGTCACGCCCGTCGTCGTCGACGGTATCGACACGCGCGGGCAGGTCGCGGGGC
>JAIVJN010000399.1 GCA_020200025.1 Acidobacteriota bacterium
GATGAGCGGCGCGCAGCATCTTCGCTACGTGCGCGGTGACGTCGCCATCGCCTACATCTTCACGGCGCTCTTCGGCTGTTCCATCATGATCATCGCTAATCAGGCGTTCTTCCTCCCGGGCGTCACCATCACCGACGCTCAGGCCGTGCCGCAAATGGCCGGTACGCTTGGAACGCTTCTGGGGCCGTTCGGCACCTACGCCTACTCCGTCGGTTTCTGGGCGGCGGTGTTCGCCTCGCTCCTGGGCGTCTGGCAGAGCGTGCCGTACCTCTATGCGGACTATTACGGCATCCTGACCCGTGCGCCGCAAGAGATGCGCACGCAGCTCACCAAAGTGACCAGCACGCCGTATCGGCTCGCGCTCCTCTTCATCACGCTCGTCCCGCTTCCGTTCGCCTTCGTCGGTCGGCCGATCTTCATCATCGTCACGTACACGATCATCGGCAGCTTGTTTGTGCCCTTCCTCGCGGCGACGCTGCTCTACCTCAATAACCGCGTGACGTGGAGCGCGGCGGTGCCCCGCAATCACTGGGTGACCAATGTGCTGCTCGCCGCCATTCTGGCGCTGTTTCTGGTCGTGGGCGCGCAGGAAGTGATGAACGCGCTGTAGCAATTCGCAGTTGGCAGACGCTCGGCCGCCTGTCCGCCTTCGCGGCCTATTGGCAGCTTCGGCGAGACCGCGCCGAAGCTCGCGCGCAGCACTGGCGAGCGTAGGCGGGCCACCTGCCGCCTGCCGTGTATCGTGTTTCCGCTATCCCACCGTGAACGGGACGCTGGCGCGTGTGGTGCCCCAGTCGATGCTCAGCGTTCCACCTGCCGGGGTGTCCTGCACGTTGATGGTGAGTTGTTCGGCCGCCGTCGGCGCCTTTCCCGCGGTCATCGGCACTCGGCCGAGGTCCTCGCCTTTCGGATACGGAATGCCCCACTGGCCGGTCTTCTTGCTGACGATGAGCTGCCAGGTGCCGCCGGTCGGGATGGTGTAGAGCGTGTACGTGCCGGCGGGGACGGCGAGCGAGCCGAACTTGAGTGCCTTGTCCGTCGTCAGCGTCGTCGCTTCGTCGGCCCCCGTTCGCCATTCTCGGCCTTCATAGGGATCGACGTCTTTGCCCGGCGCCCGCCCCTTCAGCGAAGGACGTCCGTAGACGATGGAGATATTGGCGCCATCCACGGTCCATTCGCTCTTGACGTGCGGACTGCCTGCCTTGCCAGGATGGACCTGCGATGTCTTCTGCGCGTTCAGCGCGATGCCGAACGCGGCTACCAGGGTCATCACGGAAACAGTTCGTACAACGGTTCGCATTGGGCCTCCTGTCGAGCGATGAGCTCGAATCTCGGATGAGATGCTAGCACGGTGATTTGCGAGGGGCTACTGTGCAGGCGGCAGGCGAGGTGAGTAAACTCCCCAACCGCACGTGAGCGTGAAGCCGAGAGCCCGGAGCGGGCCGGCGCCGCTCATCACTGCACGCCGTCAGGCGTGATGCGCAGCACTCGAATCTGCCGCGGACTGCCGAGCGTGCCGAACGATTTCTCGTTCACCGTCAGGCTGACCGCTCCGGCATCGCCGACGAGGATCGTGATTTCACGCTCGGCACTCACGCGCCGCTCGGCGCCGGCGTTGATCAATTCGTAGAGCACGCGGCGACCGTCGGCGCGCGCTTCCACCCAGGCGGATCCGTGCGTGGTCAGCACGGCCAGGAGGGGTCCGGCATGCGCCGCAGGCGTCGGCGGCGCCACGCGACTGGTGGATGACGCTGGAAGATCCTCGACCGATGCGCGAACGGCGTCGCTCTCCATGGGCACGGGCGCTGTCTGGGTGACAGGCACGTTCTCGGGAGCCGGCGTGCCGGTCCGGGTCGCCAGCCAAAACACCGCCAGCGCCACTGCCGCCAACGCCAGCCACGAGAAACGTCGCGGCGGGCCGTCAATGTACACCTCGGGAGCGACGCGCTTGGGGTCGGGAAGTGCAGGTGCATGCGCCCGGGCACCAAACTGCTCGAGAAACTCCCATGAGGTGGAATGTGGCTCGAGCCCCACCTCGCGCGCGTAGGCTTCGACAAATCCCTTGTTGAATGGATACGGCGGCAACGAGGCGATCTCGTTGCGCTCGATGGCCGAGAGCGCGGCGTGAGGAATGCGCGTGGTGCGTGCCAAGGCCTCCGACGTGAAGCCCCGAGATTCCCGCGCCTGACGAAGCCGGGCGCCAACGTCCATGCACGCTCCCTATCCGCCAGTGTAGCACCCGGAGTTGTCGAGAAATCCGCTCGACCCAGGACTCGAGGCTCGAGCGCAGGCGCAATTGGGCGCCATATCGAGTGCTGAGCTCAGCGCCCGAAAATGATCTTTTCTCGCCGCAACAAGCGGCTCGTGAGCACCACGAAGAGCGAGGCCGTCGCCAGCGCCGACGCCGCCGCACCCACGAACATTGTCGTCTGCGGCGGCTTGCCGCCGAGCACGTCGGTCAAGAGCGCGTGCTGGCCGATCATGGGGATCGGATACATCCAAGGTTGGCTGCCGAGCGGATAGATGGTGCTCAGTAGGCCCGGGACCATCGGCACCAGAATCAGGAAGCCGATGTAGCTTTGCGCTTCCTTGAACGATCGCGCGAACATCGCCAGATAGGTCTGGCTCGCCGCGGCCAGCGGACAGAGCGGGAGCGCGGCGGCGAGCAGCCCGAGCACCTGCCACGTGCCGAGCCGGAAGCGAATCCCGAAGTCCTGGAGCGGGATGAACTGCAACAGCGCCAGGCACAACAACGTCGTGATGATCACACTCAACATCGCGGTCGAGACCGCCGCCAGCCACTTGCCGCAGGCGATGGCGCCGCGTGGCGCGGGATTCACCAGCAACGCCTCGAGCGATCCCCGTTCGCGTTCTCCGGCCGTCGAATCGGTCGCGATCTGCATCCCTCCCGTGAAGGCCGCGACGACGATGAAGAGGGGAAGGAAGTTCAGGATCATGGCGGCGCGCTGCTGCGCGCTCGAGACTTCTATCTCGTCGATCTGCAAGGCGCTGGCGATGGATGGGCTGACGCCGCGCCCCACCAGGCGCAAGCTGCCGATCTCGACGCTGTAGCGCTGCAGCAGACTGCGTACGCGCTGCACCGTCGGTCGAGCCGTATTGCGGGAGCCATCGGCCACGATCTTCACCGATGCAGGCCGCGACTCTCGAACCGCTTCACGAAATCGTCCGGGATGACGACAACGACGTCTTCTCGCCAGTCGCGCACCGAACGCTCCGCGTCGCCGGGCCCCGCGATGACCTCGACGCCGCTCTGTTGCCGCAGCCAGTCGACGAGGGCGGGCGCATGCTCGATGCCAGCGACCGGGATGCGCACATCCTCGATGTCGCGCTGCCGATCCGCCAGTCGATTCAGCATGAATCCGACAATGAGCGGTCCGAACAGAGCGCCAACGAGGATGGACACGAGCGAGCGTCGATCGCGGAACGCGTCGGTGAGCTCTTTCCGCAGGACGATCGACGCCGAACGGATCGCCCCCGGCCGCGTCATGCGACGTCGCCTGTATCGGATCCGACCAGGGCGACGAACGCGTCCTCCAGATCGTCGCGCCCGGCCTGGGCGCGCAGCATGTCCGGCGTGCCAGACGCGACGACGCGGCCGCCGGCGATGACCACGATCGTGTCACAGAGCGCCGACACCTCGGGCATCACGTGGCTCGAGAACAGCACCGCGCGGCCCTCGTCGCGCAGCCGGCGAATGATGTCGCGCACCGAGCGCGTGCTCATCACGTCGAGCCCATTGGTCGGCTCGTCCAGGAGCACGTTCGGCGGATCGTGGACCAGGGCACGCGCGAGCGCGACTTTGGTGCGCTCGCCGTGAGAGGAGCGCGGGATCGTTCAGCGACAGGAGCGTGATGAGCCCCTGAAAATCGTCCGCTTCCGCCCGAGCCAAGAGCTCCGGCAGAAGCGACGAGATGAGGGGGGAGTAGACCGCTGCTCGAAGACGCGGAGCGTCCCGCAAAAAGCGTCCGTCGGGCCGGCGTCGCCGGCGCAGGGCTGCAAACGGTCAATGGCGTTCGGCTGCACGGGGGAGGCACACGCGGCGGCACACGAGATGCCTGCGAGCAGCGCGCTCACGAGGAAGGCGCCGTTCATTCCTCCTCCGGCTCCCATTCGGGTATGGCCTCTTCGAGCGACACTACTCGTTTGATCAGCGAAGCAATGTCGCGCCGGTGCCGATCGACCTTGCGTTCGAGCTCTTCGATGCGATGCAGGATCACGACGAGTTGATCGTTGGAGTCCATCGGCAGATCCACGGTTCGCGTGTGCAGGGGCGGGCCGCAGAGTGATTGTATGTCTGGCAGCATGAACAAGGCGCGAGAAGAGCGCGGTGGGGTTCGTAGGCTGTTCGGGCAGGCCTCCGGCTCCGGACTCCCGGCTTTGCGGCTCCCAGCTTGCGGGCTTGGGCGTGCAGGCCTGGAGGCTTGAAGAGAACCGCGGCAGACTGCCTTCGAGCCTTCAAGCCTTTAAGCCTTCAAACCTTCAAGCCTTCAAGCCTTCAAGCCTTCAAACCCTGACAATCACCCGTCAGAAC
>JAIVJN010000400.1 GCA_020200025.1 Acidobacteriota bacterium
TTTCTTGATGCCGGCGTCCGACATGGGCCGGCCGATGAATGAGGCTGTTTGACATGGGGCCCCGAGCGGAGTCGAGGGGCGTGGCCTTCGTGGCTATTGATTCGCAGGCTCTCTGCACTCTGCGCTCTGCACTCCTCGTCGGCAGGCCGCATCAGGCTGAAACAGCAGGCACGCGGGCGTGGTCGGAGCCGCGCACCTCGATCGACACCGACTTCACCAGCGCGTAGAGCCGCATGCCGACGGCGAGCGCCAAGCGTGTGACGGCATCACGCGTCACTTCCGCGAGAAGAAGAACGCCACCCAGGTCGAGTTGGACCGTGACGTGATCCGAGTCCGGGTGCACATGAATCGCTGCGACGGCCGCCTCGAGCACGTTGTGCAGGCTCACGCCGCGTGGCTGCTCCAGCGCCAGAACGACGTCGCGCGCCGGGATGCGAACACGCACGCGAGCGCCGGGCGCAAGCGACCGCGCCGCCACGAACAAGGTCCCGCCGGAGAACGCGAGCTCGGTCAAGCCCCGGTGTGGATCAACGCGCGTGATGTCGGCTTCGAACGAGCTTCCCAGGCCGACGACTTCGCGCAGCACGTCCACGTCGGGGCGACTGGTGACCTCTTCGAGGGACCCGAGCGCTGCCGCACGCCCCTGTTCGAGGACGAGCAGATGCGTCGCGAGTCGCACCACATCGTCGAAATCGTGCGTGACGAGGAGCAACGGGATATCGAGTGTTCGTCGCAGCTCGTCGATCTGGTCCTGCAGCCTCCGGCGGACGGAGCGATCGACGGCGGCGAAGGGCTCGTCGAGCAGCAGCACGTCGGGCTCGCGCGCGAGCGCACGTGCCAGTGCCACCCGTTGGCGCTCGCCCCCGGACAGCGCCGCCGGGTAACGAAGACCAAGGCCGGTCAGATGCACCATTTCGAGGAAACGGTGCGCGCGCCCGCGACGCTCCGCACGCGGCCGATGACCGAGCGCGGCCATCACGTTGCCGAGAACGTTCAGGTGCGGGAAGAGCGCATACTCTTGCACCACGAAGCCGACCCGCCGGCGGTGGGTCGGCAGCGCGAGACGCTGCGAGGTGTCGAGCCAAGTCTCAGAACCTGCCTGGATCAACCCATCGCCGATGGTATGAAGGCCGGCGATGCATCGCAAGATGGTCGTTTTGCCGCTGCCAGACGGTCCGAAGATGCCGAGCACGTCGCCGCTGCCGCATCTGAACGCCACGTCGAGCGGCACCGGGCCGGCCTGCCGAAGCGCGACACGCAACGTGCGATCAGGCACGTCGCATCACTCGGCGTCCCAGCATCGTCGTCGCGCCGAGCGTTGCGACGGCCGCGACGAGCAGCACAGCAGCCATGACGCCGGCACTGCGATCGTCGAAGGCCTGCATCCGATCGTAGATGGCGATGCTCAGCGTGCGCGTCTCGGCCGGGATATTGCCGCCGACCATCAACACGACGCCGAACTCCCCGAGCGTGTGGGCGAAGGCGAGGATTGCCGCCGTCAGCACACCGGGCCAGGCGAGCGGCAGCTCGACCCGAGCGAAGCGCTGCACTGGCGAGAGTCCGCAACAGGCCGCCGCTTCGCGCACGTCGTTCGGCACGGCCTCGAAGCCACGCTGGATCGGCTGGACGACAAACGGAATGTTGGCGATGACGGATGCGAGCACAAGACCGGGAAAGGAAAAGACGAGCGCTTGCCCGGCCATGGCCTCGAAGGCGCTCCCCACGACTGAGCGACTGCCCAATGTGACGAGCAGATAGAAGCCCAGGACGGTGGGCGGAAGGATCAACGGGACAGCGATGAGGGCTTCCACGAAGCCCTTGCCACGGAATTGCCGCATGGCCAGGAGATGGCCCAGCCACACGCCGCCCGGCAACAGCACCGCCACCGTGACGAGCGCCAGGCGAACGGAGACTCCGAGGGCGGTCCAGTCCATCATCAGTGCGGCGGCAGCGCGAAGCCGAATCGCTGCAGCGTGGTGCGTGCCTCCGCCTGTTGAAGGTAACGGTAGAACCGCTCGGCCACGGGCCCGGCGCGCTTCAAGAGCACCATGCGCTGGCGCAAGGGCGCGTGATTGGTCTCGGGTATCAGCATGAACGTTCCGCGGTTCGCAAGGGCGGGTGACAGCGCGAGCGAGTAGGCGATGATGCCCCCGACCGCGTTGCCCGATGTGGCAAACTGCGCCGCCTGCGACACATTATCGCCGAGCACCAGCGCCGGCTGCAGCTTCTCCCAGAGCCCGCGGCGTCGCAGCGCGTCCTCTGCCGCGCGCCCATACGGGGCGTGCGCGGGATTCGCGATGGCAAAGCGCGTCAACCGTCCGGTCGCCACCAGCCGCGCCACTCCATCGAGACCGTCCGCGGCGACGAGCGGCGAGCCCGTCGGCGCAAACAGCACGATTCGTCCGACGGCGTAGAGCACACCCTCGTCACGCGTCAAGCCGGCCGTGGCGAGCTGTTTGACAAAGCTCTCATCCGCTGAGAGGAACAGCTCGAAGGGGGCGCCGTCCTGCAACTGACGAGTCAACGTTCCCGACGAGCCGAAGACGAGCTCGACGCGCTCGCCGGTCTGTTGAGCGAAGCGATCGGCGATCTCTTTCAGGGCAAAGCTCAGGTCCGAGGCGGCCGCCACACTGGGACTTGCTGGCGCCCGCTCGCCCCCGGCCACGAGAACGCTCAGAAGCAGCACTCCGGCGACCGCGCCAGCCACGAGCCTGATGACCTTCATCGTTGGGCGCTCACGCTCTTGTTGGTCGCTGACTAGGCAACCGTCACCCGCCGGCTGGCCGCCCGCCGAATCCCGCCGGCCGCCGGCCGTATGCGCTCATGATATCGTCGCCAAGCCGTGGAGGTGCGTATGGTCCGTCGCATCGCCAGTGTCTGTGTCCTTGCGTGTCTCGCCTCGCCCGCCAACGCTGAGCAAGCCGCTCCCCCGAAACTGAACAAGGCGCAGCGGGAAGCGCTGCACGCCGTCGTGTCGGCCGTCGACGCGGCGGCCGCGGCCGCCGAAACGTCGGACGCCACGTGGCAGACCCACACCCTGCGGGCGTCGGACGGCTCCCACTACGTTGCGTTCTCCGCCAGTTCGCCGGGCGCTCCGCTGCCACCGACGCCCGTCGTGTTGTATGTGCGCCTTGCCAGTCGCGCCGCTCCGGCCACGCCAACTGCCGAACGATCGGCCGTGATGGAGTGGCTGCAGGGACTGCGGAACCATCCCTTGCCTCTTCGACCGGCGCAGGCGATGAGCGTGCCGAGCGGTGAGCTCCCCGTCGGCGGGACGACAACGATGTCCACGCGCCAGGCGGGCGCCGGGGAGTCGTCGGCCGCCCTGGCCTTGGTCTCGCGACACGCAGAACGTGAGCGCGACCGGAAAGCGGAGCGCGATCGGCAGCGCAAAGCCGAGCTCGACGGATCACAGCCGGCGCTGCCGAATCCGCTGTTCCCGTTCGAAGACTTCGACGTCGCCGCAAACGCCATCGTCACGGCGAGTGGCGTGCCGATCCTGCAACGGGGCGTGACGGCCGGGCCGGGCGACTACGATCTCTACGTTGGGTGGGTGAACGCTGCCGACCGCTCGGCGACGGTCCGCGTGCTGAAGAAAACCCTCACGCTTCCCGCCGCGCGCAGCGTCGGGGTCGCCCTGAGCAGCATCATCCTCGCCGACGCTGTCAGCGTCCGCGACACGGCGTATCCGGCGGGCGAGCAGACCGCGCATCCCTATGCCATCGGTGCCACCGACATCACGCCCGCGAGCGACGAGATTTTCACGAGCGCCGAGCGCCTCGCGCTCGTGGTGCAAGTGATCAATCCGCAACCAACGCCAACCGGCAAACCTGATGTC
>JAIVJN010000401.1 GCA_020200025.1 Acidobacteriota bacterium
GGCCGGCTCCGCCATCCGATCAGCGCGTACGAGCAGCGGCTCTCGTACGAAATCGAGATGATCAAGAAGATGGAGTATCCCGGATACTTCATGATCGTCTGGGACTTCATCCGCTATGCGCGCGAGCGCGGCATCCCGGTGGGCCCGGGTCGCGGCTCGGCCGCCGGCAGCCTGGTCGCCTGGTGTCTTCGCATCACCGACGTCGACCCGCTCCATTACGACTTGCTGTTCGAGCGCTTCCTCAATCCCGAGCGCGTGTCGCTGCCCGACATCGACGTCGATTTCTGCGAGCGGCGCCGTGTCGAGGTCATCGAGTACGTGACCCGCAAATACGGGCGCGAGAACGTCTCGCAGATCATCACATTTGGCACGATGAAGGCCAAGGCCGTGGTGCGCGACGTGGGGCGTGCGCTCGACATGGCGTACGCCGACGTCGACCGGATCGCGAAGCAGATTCCGCCGGCGCTCGACATGACGCTCGAGAAGGCGGTCACGCAGAATCCGGTGCTGCGGCAGATGCAGGAGCAGGACTCCCGCGTACGCGACCTGCTCGAGATGGGGAAACGCCTCGAGGGCATGTCGCGCAACGCCGGCGTGCACGCCGCGGGTGTCGTGATCGCCCCGGGCCCGATTACCGACTATGCGCCGCTCTTCAAGAGCAACCGCGACGAAATCACGACCCAGTGGGCCATGAAGGAGGTCGAGCGCGTCGGCCTGCTGAAGATGGACTTTCTCGGTCTCAGCACGCTCACGCTCATCCACGATGCGGTGGCCGAGATCGGACGCACAGACGGCATCGAGCTCGACATCGATGCCGTGCCGCTCGATGACGCAAAGACCTATCAACTGTTCGCCGACGGGCAGACCTTTGGCATCTTTCAGTTCGAGAGCGCCGGGATGCGCGAGATCCTGCGCAAAGCCAAGCCGCAGCGGCTCGACGACTTGATCGCGCTGAATGCCCTCTACCGGCCTGGTCCGCTCAAGAGCGGCATGGTCGACGACTTCATCTCGCGCAAGCAGGGCAAGAGCGAGGTGAAGTACGAGCTGGCCGCCCTCGAGCCCATTCTCTCGGATACCTACGGCGTCATCGCCTATCAGGAGCAGGTGATGCGCATCGCCTCGGTCCTGGCCGGCTTCAGCCTCGGCCAATCCGACGTGTTGCGCAAGGCCATGGGCAAGAAAGATCCCAAGGTGATGGCGAAGCAGCGCGCAGCCTTCATGCAGGGCGCCCAAGGGAACGGCATCAGCGAGAAGAAGGCGACCAAGATCTTCGACTTGATGGAGTACTTCGCCGGCTACGGCTTCAACAAGTCGCACTCGACCGCCTACGCGTATCTCGCATATCAGACGGCGTATCTCAAGGCCAACTATCCACGTCACTTCGCGGCCGCGCTCCTGACCATCGAGGCCGCCAACACCGACAAGCTGGCGCTCTACATCGGTGAGTGCCGCGACCGCGGAATCGCGGTATTACCGCCCGATCTGAACGAGAGTCAACTGCACTTCACCGTCGTGCCCGAGGGCGTCCGCTTCGGATTGACCGCCATCAAAGGTCTCGGCGACGGTGCCATCCACGCGATTGTCGACCTGCGCGCGCGGATCGGCCCCATCACGTCGTTGCATCAGCTCTGCGAAGAGCTGGATCTGCGTATGGTGAACAAGCGCGTGCTCGAGGCGCTGGTCAAGTCGGGCGCGTGCGACGGCCTCGTGCCTCCGGCCGTTCCGCTGGTCGCGGGGCGCGCCACGCTGCTCGGCGCCCTCGACTGCGCTCTCGAGCACGGCAACCGCGTGCAACGGGATCGGGAGCGCGGTCAGGCCGACCTGTTCGGGAGCGCCGGCGAGGATACCGCCGCGCTCACCATCATCCGTCTGCCAGACTCGCCAGCGTGGACCGAGATGGAGATGCTCGGCCACGAGAAAGAAGCGCTCGGCCTCTACTTGAGCGGTCATCCGGTCGACCGCTATGCCGACGACCTGCGGCTGTTCGGGGCGCGCGCCGTCGGCGACCTCACGCAAGCCGAGCTGGCACTGGCGACCGACGGCTCTCCCGGACGCCTGATCATCGAGGACGTCTATGTCGGCGGCATCGTCGCGACGTGCCGGCCGCTCAAGACGAAGAAGGGCGACCCCATGGCGGTCTTCTCGCTCGAGGATCATCAAAGCGCCGTCGAGGTCGTGGTGTTTCCCGAGGCGTTCGCGCGCTACGGGCCGATGATCGAGCATGGACAGCTGCTACTCGTCCGGGGTCGCTTCGAGCGCGACGACGAATCCTCGCGGATGCAGGCGAGCGAGCTGGCGCCACTCGCCACGCTGCGCGAACGGCTCGCGCGCGGCGTGAGCATTCGCCTCAGTCGAGCGTGTACGCGGGCGCAGCTCGAAGCCCTGTGGGATCTCTGCGCGAAACATCCGGGCGACCGTCCGCTGGCGTTCGAAGTGGAAGTGGACGGGCCGGCGCACCGCATGCGGGTGAAGGCCGATGTCACGGCACAGATTCGTGTGCGCCCGTCGGAGCGGCTCGTGTCGGAATTGGAACGCTTGTGCGGCGCCGGCTCGGTGACGCTGCGATGATCGGCCGAGACCTGATACCCAACCTGGTTGCTCTCGAGTCACATGAGAGCAACCAGGTTGGATAGGACGTCCATGCCCGAACTTCTGGAATTCGAGGAACCGATCGGCGCCTTGCTGAAGGAGATCGAGGCCCTTCAGGCGCTGCCGCCGACCGACGAGTCGCGGCGAGACATCGAGCGGCTCGAGCGGCGGATCGAGTCGAGCCGCGCCAGCATCTACGCCAACCTCACACGCCCGTGCTCATTGTCGGACACCAAAAGGGCAGTGACACCAAGCAGAAGATCTACCGCAACTTCGGGTATGCGCGTCCCGAAGGCTACCGAAAGGCCTTGCGCGCGATGAAGCTGGCCGAGAAGTTCAAGCGTCCCATCGTCTGCTTCGTCGATACCCCGGCGGCCTACCCCGGCATCGAATCCGAAGAGCGCGGGGTGGCCGAAGCCATCGCTCTCAACCTGCGTGAGATGGCGCTCCTCGATGTGCCTGTCGTGGTCGTCATCCACGGCGAAGGGGGCAGCGGTGGCGCACTCGGTATTGCCGTTGGGGACCGGATTCTGATGCACGAGCATGCCATCTACAGCGTGATTCCACCGGAAGGCTGCGCGGCGATTCTCTGGCGCGATGCGTCGAAGAAGGTGGAGGCCGCGGCGGCGCTCAAGCTGACGGCCCCCGACCTGCTGCGCCTCGGGGTGATCGACGAAGTCGTCCCCGAGCCCACCGGCGGCGCCCACACCAACCCGACGAAGGCGGCCACCCTTCTCGATTCCGCGCTCTATCGGGCGTTGACGAGCGTGTCGGCACTCGACAGTCCGGCGCGGCTCGAAGCCCGCTATCAAAAGTTTCGTCACATAGGCGACGTCGGGCTGACTGGCGATGTCGCCGAGCTTGCGTGATGGCGGCACCGCTCATCTGGAGCAACCATCCGTGCGACGACGACTGTGCGCGGACGCTGGCGCGCGAGCTGGGGCTGTCGCCGGTCGTGGCGCGGCTCCTCGCCATCCGCGGGCTCGGCGACGTGGCGGCTGCGTCTCGGTTCCTCTACCCATCGCTCGAGCACTTGTTCGATCCGCTGCGGTTGGCGGACATGGACCGTGCGGTGGACCGGTTGCTGCGCGCCATCGACCAACAGGAGATCATCGCCGTGCACGGCGACTACGACGTCGACGGCATCACCTCGACCGTCATCCTGCGGCGTGCTCTCGAGCTTTTCGGCGCCCGCGTGGTTCACTTCATTCCCGAGCGCTTGCGCGACGGCTACGGCCTGCAACCTGCCGCGCTCGAACGGCTGCACGCCGAGGGCGTGCAGATCATCGTGTCGGTGGACTGCGGCATCCGCGGCGCCGAGGCGGCGCGCCGCGCGCGCGAGCTCGGGCTCGATTTGATCGTCACCGACCATCACGAGCCCGACACCGAGTTGCCGGACGCGTATGCCGTCGTGGCAGGACGAATGAGCACGCCCGACATCGCCACTCGGCTGCTGCTGGCCTCTGACGAACGGCTGTTTGCGGAAGCACAGGCGCTCGCCGTGCAGCTCGACGTCGAGAACACGCGGCGCCGACAAGAAGAGCAGGACATCCTCGCGCAGGCAAAAAAGATCATCGAGACCGATCCCGAGGTTGGCGCGCACAGCGTGCTGGTGGTCGCTGGCGACCAATGGCACCGCGGCGTCATCGGGATCGTGGCGTCGAAGATCGTCGATGCCTTCTATCGCCCGGCGATCGTGCTCTCGATCGAGGACGGCGTCGCCCATGGCTCGTGCCGCAGCATCCCCGGCTTCGACATGCTGGCGGCGCTCGAATCGTGCGCGCCGTTGCTCGCGCGGTTCGGCGGGCACAAACAGGCGGCCGGCTTGCAGCTCGACGCCGCCCGGGTGCGCGAGCTCCGACATGCGATTAACGCCTACGCCATCGAGCGGCTCGGGCCCGAGGACCTGCGCCCTCGCTTGTGGCTCGACGGACCGCTCACCTTCGGTCACATCAGCAGCCAGGTCGCGTCCGAGCTCAACGCACTGGCGCCGTTCGGCGCCGGAAACCCCAGGCCGGTCTTTCACACGACGCCGGTCGAGGTCGTGGACGGTCCTCGGAAGCTCAAGGAGCGGCATCTCAAGATGTCATTCCGCCAAGATGGGCGGACCTTCCGAGCCATTGCGTGGAACGGCGCCGAGCGCGAAGCGGCTCTCACCGCATTACGCGCCCGCGTCGAGCTGGCCTACACGCTCGAGGAAAACGAGTTCCAGGGGAATCGCTACCTGGAGCTTCGCGTCGAAGACTTTCGGACGCCGGGGTAGAGGGCTTGGAGGCTTGGAGGCGGGGCTTGGAGGCTTGAAGACCTGAAGGCTAAAACGCGGCCAGCTGTCGCATCTCCGCTGACCAAGTCTCCAGGCCTGCGGGTCTCCAGGCCTCCAAGCCCTCGAGTTTGGAGTCAGGAATCGGTCTCTGATCCCCCAAGCCTTACAATTGATTCCAATGTCCTCCTGGCAGCGTCGCGCGCGCGCCGGCTTCGGTCTCTTTGCGATTGTCTTCGCCGGAGCCCTCTACTTCGCTATCGGCGAGCGGCCGCCGACCGTGGCGGCGACACCGCCGCCGCGGCTCGATCCGAAAGCCACAGTAGAGACGCGCGGGGGGAACGTCGTTCAACTCAAAGGCGCCCAGCAGGACGTGCGGGTGGAGTTCGCGGGACAGGTGACCTACGAGGATGGGCAGAGCAAGCTGCTCGACGTCAAGGCCTACATCGGCAAGGACCAATCATCGATCGACGTCTCGGGCGATGTCGTGCTCGCCACGAGCGACGGTTTGACGGCGAAAGCGCGCGAGGCCCATTACATCCAAGCCGAGGGCGTCGTGAAGGCGCCAGGCCCCGTGCAGTTCACGCGCGGACGCATGACCGGTACTGGCGTGGGCTTCACGTATGACAAGCAGCGCGACACCATCTGGCTGCTCGATCGAGCCGTCGTCACCTTCGCCGCCGAAGGCGACCTGCAGGCGATGGAAATCGTCTCGGGCTCGGCGGGCTTCGCGCGTGCCGACCGCTACATGCGATTCGAGCGGCACGTCCGCCTGACACGGGAAGGACAAATCGTCGAAGCCGACGATGCCACGGTGCGCTTGTTTCCGGATCGTGACGAGGCGGATGCCATCGAGCTCCACGGCAACTCGACGATCACCGGCAGTACCGGTGTCGGGTCGCTGCGAGCGATGCGCGGCCGGGACATCAATCTCGATTACGGGCTCGACGGTCGGACGCTCGAGCGCGTGGCGCTCGCCGGCCAGGCAGGCATCCAGCTCTCGACGTCCACTGGTGAGGCCGGGCAGCAGCTCGCCGCCGAATGGATCGACCTCACGATGGGGCCCGACGGAGCGATTACGAGCCTCGTCAGCCGCGATCAGGTCAACGCCACGCTGCCCGCCACCGGCGGCGGGCCCGCGCGAGCCGTCACCGCGGCATCGTTGGCCGCGACCGGTGCGCCGGGCCAAGGTCTCACCGGCATGCACTTCGCCGAGGGCGTCACGTTCGCCGAGGCGGCGGGCCAGAGTCACGCCGCGCGACTCGCGCGCGCGCGCACCTTAGACCTCGTCCTCGCGCCCGGCACCGGCGAGCTGCAGGATGCCCGCTTTCAGGACAAGTTCACGTTCGAAGAGGGCAACTTACGTGCCTCGAGCGCGTCGGCGGCCTACCAGGTGACGAAAGGGATTCTCACCGTGACGGGCCGCGACGGGACCGTATCACCGCAAGTGTCGGATGCGCGGATGCGGGTCGACGCCGACACCATCGAGGTGACGCTGGCGCCACGGCGCCTCGCGGCACAGGGCTCCGTCAGCAGCATGCTGAAGCCCGGGCCCGAGCGCGACACCGGGGCCTCGCTGCTCTCGGCAACCGAGGCTGCGTTCGTCACGTCGGGGCGGCTCACCTACGACGAGGAATCCGGCCGCGGCGTTTACACGGACCAAGCCCGACTGTGGCAAGGAGAGACGTCGGTGCGCGCCGCGACGATTACCGTCGACGACAAGCGGGGCGATCTCACGGCCGCCGGCGAGGTGGTGTCGACCTTGCCGCTCGGCCACGCCAATCGACCGATTCCCACCAACGCGAAACCGACGTCCTCGGTTGGACGCGGCGCCACGTTCACGTATGACGATGCCACGCGGCGCGCCAGCTATGAGAAGAACGCGCAACTCAATGGACCCGAGGGCAATCTCTCGGGTGATCGGATCGACATCGTGCTCGCCGCCAACGAGAACGCCGTCGACCGGCTCGAAGCGAACGGCAACGTGCGCGTGATTGTCGACAAGCGCGAAGCCACGGGGACCGCGCTCACCTATCATCCGAGCGATGCGCGCTACGTGCTCGTCGGCGCGCCAGTGCGATTCGTGGAAGAATGCCGCGAAAACACGGGCAAAACCTTGACCTTCTTCAGGGGCTCCGATAGGATCGTCATCGACGGAAACGAGGAGACGCGCACGCAGACACGGGGCGGTGGCAAGTGCCCGGAGCCGCGCATCGAGTGAATGTCATCGACGCTGCGGACTCACGAGCTCACCAAGTCCTACGGCGGGCGCACGGTCGTTCGTGGGGTCAGCCTCGACGTCTCGTCGGGTGAGATCGTCGGGCTCCTCGGCCCGAACGGCGCCGGCAAGACCACGACCTTCTACATGACCGTGGGGCTTACCGCCCCGGACGCGGGTCGCGTGACGCTCGACGGGCGCGACGTCACGGACGACCCGATGTATGTCCGCGCCCGCAAGGGCATCGGGTATCTGCCGCAGGAAGCCTCGATCTTCCGCGGCTTATCGGTCGAACAGAACATCCTCGCCATCCTCGAGACCCTCGGCCTCGATGCCGCGGCGCGCCGCGCGCGGCTGCGCGAGTTGCTGGCCGAACTGGGCCTCACCCCGCTCGCCTTGGCACCGGCCTACACGCTGTCCGGGGGCGAGCGTCGACGTGTCGAGATCACGCGCGCGCTCGTCATGTCACCGCGGTTCGTCCTCCTCGACGAGCCCTTTGCCGGGATCGATCCCATCGCCGTCACCGATATTCAGAAGATCATCTTTCACCTGAAGGCCCGCGGCATCGGCGTGCTCATCACGGATCACAACGTCCGTGAAACGCTCCGCATTACGGATCGTGCGTACATCGTCACCGATGGCGCAATTTTTCGCAGTGGCACGCCCACAGAGCTCGCGGCCGACGATGAAGTGCGGCGGATTTACCTGGGGGCCGACTTTCGTCTGGATTAAGATGGGACGGCAGGAGCAGCCTCCAGCCACACGACCGAAATGGCCATTCAGCAGAAGCTTCAAACCAAGCTGGCGCAGAAGCTGATTCTAACGCCGTCCTTGCAGCAGGCAATCAAACTGCTGCCGATGTCGACGCTGGAGCTCGCCGATCTGCTGAACCAGGAAGTCGTCGAGAACCCGCTGCTGGAGGAAGTGCCCACCGAGGAACTGCAGGCCGCCGACGCGCAGCCGGCCACCGAAAAAGAGCCGGAGACGCCGCCGCAACCCAAGCAAGATACGTGGGACGATGCCGACTACGATTACTTCTTCGGCGAATACCTCGACGACGGCTATCGGCCGCGCGCGCCGCAAGAGGTGAAAGAGCTACCGCCGATCGAGAACACCCTCTCGACGGCCGCCTCGCTCACGGATCATCTCGTCTGGCAGCTCTCCATCCAAACCGACGACGAGGATGTTCGCGAGATCGGCGAAGCCATTGTCGGCAATCTCGACGACGACGGGTATCTGGTGGCGTCGGTCGACGAACTGGCCGGCATGGGGCCGTGGCCCGTCGACCAGGTCGAGGCGACGCTCCGCATGATTCAGGGCTTCGACCCGATCGGCGTCGCCGCGCGCGACCTGCAAGAGTGCCTGACCCTGCAGATTCGCCACCTCGGGCTCGATGGCACGCCAACCGAGAAGATCGTCACCGAGCACCTCCGGCTGCTGCAGAACCATCAGATCCCAGAGCTCTCGAAAAAGCTCGGCCTCACCCTCGACGAGCTCAAGCAACACATCGAGGTGATCAAGCACCTCGATCCCAAGCCCGGGAGCCGCTACAACCCGAAGCAGTCGCAATACGTCATTCCCGACGTGTACATCGTCAAGGTCGAAGATCAGTACGTGGCGGTGCTGAACGAGGAAGGGCTGCCGCAGCTCCGCATCAGCCCCACGTACCGGCGCTTGCTCGACAAGGGCACGGAGAACAGCGACGAGACCCGGGCGTATGTGAAGGACAAGTTCCGCTCGGCCTTGTGGCTCATCAAGTCGGTCGAACAGCGGCAGAAGACCATCCACAAAGTCGCCACCAGCATCGTCAACTTCCAGCGCGAGTTCCTCGATCACGGCATCGAGCACCTGCGTCCGCTGGTGCTGCGTGACGTCGCCAACGACATCGGCATGCACGAATCGACGGTCAGCCGCGTGGTCACCAACAAGTACATGCACACGCCGCAAGGCGTGTACG
>JAIVJN010000168.1 GCA_020200025.1 Acidobacteriota bacterium
CGACGGCGGCGTTTTCCTCGACGACGCGCCCGTCGAACAGATGGATCGAGCGATCGGCGTGCGCGGCATAGCGAGGATCGTGCGTCACCATGCAGATGGTGGCGCCTTGGCGATGCAGCTCGCGGAGCAGCTCCATCACGGCCTCGCCGTTCTTCGAATCGAGGTTACCGGTCGGCTCATCGGCCAGCAGAATCGACGGCTGACCGCCGACCGCGCGGGCCACGGCCACACGCTGCTGCTGGCCGCCGGAGAGCTGCGAGGGCAGGTGCTTCGCGCGGTGCGCCATGCCGACGCGCTCGAGCGCCGCATTGGCCCGCTCGCGGCGTTCGGACGACTTCATTCCGCGATAGATCAGCGGGAGCTCGACGTTCTCGAACACGGTGAGGTCGCCGATCAGGTTGAAGCTCTGGAAGATGAAGCCGATCTCGCGGTTGCGCACGCGCGCACGCTCGGACAGCGACAGCGTCGCCACATGCTGATCGTTCAAGAGGTAGGTGCCGTCGGTCGGCGTGTCGAGGAGCCCGAGAATGGCGAGCAGCGTCGACTTGCCGCAGCCGGACGGCCCAGAGATGGCGACGTACTCGCCCTGGCCGATCTCGAGGTGGATGCCCGCGAGGGCGTGCGTCTCGACTTCATCGGTATAGAAGACCTTCTTGATCGCATCGAGGCGAATGAGCGGCTGCGCTGAAGCGTTCATCGAGTGACTCCTTGTTCGACCCCGATTCGGCCGGCCTGAAGGGCGGCCGCCACACACGTGCGATCTCTCGGACCGCCCTTCAGGGCGCCTTGCGGTCCTCTATCTCAATCGAACCCGATCGAACTGATCCCACGCCGACATGTCGGAGAGAATCACCTGATCGTTCTCGGCGAGCCCCCCCAGGATCTCGATGGTGTTCACCGAGCTCCGTCCGAGCTGCACCTGAGCGCGTGCCGCTTCGCCGGTGGCCGGGTCGAGCTTGAACAATCCGACCGTGCTCTGTTCCTGACCGAACGCAGGCCGCCCCACGTATAAGACGTTGTCGAGGCGCTCGAGTTCAACCGTGCCGTCGACGCTGAGATCGGGGCGGGCACCACGGGGCAGCTCGCCTTCGAGCGCGATGTCGACCGAGACGGTGCCGTTTTGCGCCGCGGGATCGATGCGAATCACCTTGCCGGGAATGATGCCGTTCCGCGTATCGACCTGTGCCACCTGGCCGATCGTCAGGTCTCGGGCCTGCGTTTCGGCGATGCGGAGCTCGGCCTTGAGGCGGGTCGGATCCGCGACGCGCGCCAGATTCGCGCCCGGGGCGACCTGCTGGCCGACATCGACCGGCACCTGCTCGAGTACGCCGCTCATCCCGGCGCGCACCCGCAGCTGATCCACCTGCTGGCGCCGCAGTTCGTAAAGGGATCGGAGCTGGTCGATGCGCGCCTTTTGCGAGAGCAGTCGTTGGCGGTTATTCTCTTCCGCCACCATCAGCCGGTCCTGCTCGATCCGGTTCCGGGTGTCGAGCGACGCGGCGCGAACCGACGACTGTTTCAACACGAGACTGGAGACCAGACCGTCCTTGTTCAGGTCCTCGTTCACTTCTTTCTCGAGCTTGGCCTGGTTGAAGTCGGCTTCGACCGTGGCTGCCACGGACCGCTGCGTGAGCTTCTCTGTTTCGAGCTGAGCCTGCAAGCTGGCGTAGTCGGCTTCAGCCGCGCGCATCTGCTGCTCGGCGTCACTCAGCGATTGCTGCGCTTGCGGATCGCTCAGTTCGAGCACGACGGTGTCGGGCGTCACCAGGGCACCGGGTCGCAGGATGATGCGCTCGATGCGCCCTTGGGTGGAGGCAGGAATCCAGCGGCGGGCTTCGTCGACCGGCACCAGCGTGCCGAGTCCGCGCACTTGCCGCAGCATCGATCCGCGCTTCACCGTATCGACCCATACCGTGGCGCGCTCGACGGTCGGCGCCGCCGGTTTCAACTGCCCCAGCACCACCGACACGAGGCCGACGACTACGAGGCCAGCCACAGAGAGAAGAATCCGGCGCAGCTTCTTCTGTCGCGCCACCGAGGCAGGTCGCTGAATGTCCATGTCGCGTAGTCCTTAGACGGAAAGAACCGGGCGAAAAGATGGCGCTCGCCGTATGAAGTACCTCAAAGCCTGTGCCAGGACGCCAATTGCCGCCACCCCTCAGATCGGCCGACTTTGCCGAGGCCCGCCCCAATCATCGAGAGGGAGGTGTCCGGATTTGGGACGAGCCAAGCCGGCGTCGGACGCGACAGCGCCCTACGAACCCGTCATCAGGGAATTGGTGAAGTGTGGGAATGTGGGAGTTCACTCCCTCATTCCCCCGCTCCTTCATTCCCACACTTCAGGATACGCGCGTCGAGATTGGGCATGCGGTTCGACTATAGTGGCGCGCCATGACCTCCCGATCCTCGCGTTTCTGGGTGCCATCCATCGTCGTTTCGTGCGCGCTCATGGCCCTGGCTTCCGCCTGCCAGTTCGCACGCCCCGAGTTCGATCTCATCGTCCGCGGCGGGCAAGTGCTCGATGGCACCGGCGGCGAGGCGCGGCGGGTCGATGTGGGCGTCAACGGTAATCGCATCACGGCGGTCGGCGACTTGACCGGCCGACGGAGCGCGACGGCGATCGATGCCGCCGGGCTCACCGTTGCGCCCGGCTTCATCGACGTGCAAGGGCAGTCGGGCACGACGCTCCTGGTCGACGCGAACGGCGAGAGCCATTTGCGGCAGGGGATCACGAGCGAGATCATCGGCGAAGGCAACTCACCGGCGTTCTGGGATGCAAACACGGTCGACCTCGACACGCTGGAGAACTTCGGCCTCGCGTTCGACTGGACGGGATTCGGCGGCTACTTTGCGAGACTCGAACGCCGCGGCATCGCCATCAACGTCGGGACCCTGGTGCCCGCCACGATGGTCCGCCGCGCCATCGTCGGTCTCGAGAATCGTGATCCGACCGCCGACGAGCAAACCCGCATGGAAGCAATGGTCGACCGGGCGATGCAGGATGGCGCCTTTGGCCTGGCCAGTGCCCTCATCTACACACCGGGCTCTTTTGCCAAGACGCCTGAGCTCGTCGGCATGGCACGCGTGGCTTCCCGCCATGGCGGCATCTATGTGTCGCACGTGCGTGGTGAGAGCTTCAACCTCTTCAACGCGCTGGACGAAGCTATTCGCATCGGACGCGAAGCCTCGATCCCGGTCGTGATCTTCCATCTGAAGGTGGCGGCCAAGCAGAACTGGGGGCGAATGAACGAAGCCGTCGCGAAGCTCGAGGCCGCGAACAAGACGGGCGTTTCCGTGCAGGCGACGATGTATCCATACGCCGCGGGAGGGACGGGCCTCGCGGCGTCGTTGCCGCTGTGGGTGCAGGAAGGTGGCCGCGAGAAGATGATGGAGCGGCTCCAGGATCCCGTCATTCGTGCACGTGCCCGCAAGGAGATCGAGTCGACCATCGACGGCTGGGAGAACCTGATCCTCGGCTCGACCTTCGAGGGCATTCAGGTGGCGTCGGTGCCGCGCGACGCCGACCAATCCGTGCTCGGCAAGCGCATTGCGGCGATCGCCACCGAGCGGAAGCAGGATCCATGGGACACGTACTTTCAGCTGCTCCTCGACACCGGGGGACGGGTGGGTGCGCTCTATCACATGATGAGCGAGGAGGACGTCAAGACGGGCCTCCAGTGGCCGTCGGTCAGCATCGGCACCGATGCCGCGGCGATCCGCACCGAAGGTCCGCTGGCCCAGGGCTCGCCGCATCCGAGGGCCTACGGGACCTTTCCGCGCGTGCTCGGTAAATACGTGCGGGATGAAGGCGTGCTCACCCTGCCCGACGCGCACGGCGACGTTCGAGCAGCCGCACCAGTATCCGGTCGGCATTCAGCACGTTGTCGTCAACGGGGTCCATACCCTGAGACCACAAGGCCTGACCGGCAAGACGGGCGGAAGGGCGCTTGCGAGGGGCCGGTGAGCACCGATCCCGCATCGAACACTGGCGACGGGGTCTCGGTCACTCGCGCGGGCGTGCCGGCGCCGACCGGGATGGGGTGGTGGCTCATCGATGAAGGCGCGTGCGCTTCAGGAGCGCCTCGGCGGCAGGGCTTGCAAGTCGGCGTCATCGATCGGACGCCCAGTTTGCTTCGACGCACGCAAGTCACGCAGTGACAAGTACGGCACGCGGACCCCGCCGATTCGGCGGACCCGGCGATTCGGCCATGCGCGGTCGAAGGTCACCGTCCACGCTACCGTGAGGACATGGACACGGGGTCGTCGCCCACAATCGTGATGGCTTTGCGGGACATCTCGGCGGCATCGAGCTCGCGCGCGATGCCCCAGGGGAGCTCGGCGAGCGCCGCGACAAGCCGGGCCATGTTGCGCGGGTCCTTCGGGACGAGAACGTCGACGTCCTTGGTGGCGCGGACCGAACCGTGAAGATTGGCCGCTACGCCGCCGGCGATGAGATAGCGGACGCGGTGCCGATTGAGCAGTCCGCAGACGCGGAGAACTCGGTTATCTGTACCAGGGATTCGTCTGGGCACGACGCCAGCGCTCGTAAGCGCCGAACGAGTCGAACGTCTTGGCGAACGGCGTGAAACGAAAGGGCGTGAGGCGGACGAAGTCGCGATAGAGCGCCTCCGCCAGGTCGAGACGCGCCGCCGCCGAGCGCGGCACCGCCGGGCGGCGTTGCCGATTGGCCGGCTTGGCTGCCCGCGCACGAGACATCACCGCATTATAGCCCTCAGTAACTACGGTTCGCTTGGGCTCCCCGTCACCTTCTCCCAGAGCGCCGGCTCGGTGGCCCCCTCGGTGGCGATAACGACGACGGTGGGCAAGCGGCCGTGCGCGGTCTCGAGCAGCCGCCTGGATGCAGGCCGCGCGCGCCGGCTCGACGACAACGAGCTTCGGACGCCCTTCGCGGTAGCGCCATGCCAGCCAACTGGCCGCCGCTCCCACCAGCCCGCCCACGCCACCCTGCACGGCCATCAGATCGGGAGGACCGTCGGCGCCCCATTGCTGTTCCGCCTCGTCCAGCATGCGCGTGTATCCGAGCATGATCTGCCGCGGAATCTCCTCGTAGCCTGGCCATGATGTGTCCGAGATGACGTGCCAGCCGTGCTGTGCGGCGTCCGCGGCGGCTCTCCGCACGGCCTCGTCGTACGTGCCGGCGACCCGAACCACCTCCGCGCCTTCCGAGCGGATGGCATCGGCGCGTGCGCCGGCCACCTGCTCGCCGAGGTACACGCGACACTTGACGCCGGCTCGGCGCGCGGCGTGCGCGACCGCGCGGCCGTGATTTCCTTCGCTGGCGCAGACGAGCGCACGAACGCCGCGAAGCGCCCCCGACTCCTGCAACGTCTGGAGCGCGAACATCGTTCCCAGGCCCTTGAATGACGGCAAGCCGAAACGATCGGTTTCGTCTTTCAGCCACAGGCGGCCGAGACCGAGAGACGCGGCCAGGTGTGTCAGCTCGTGCAGGGGGGTCGAGGGGAAACGCACGGAATCAGAAAAAAAAGCGCGCTGCCGCGCGTAGTCCGCGTCGGTGAACATGCCGCGGTAGAGAGAAGCCGCGGCGGCAGACGCGGACCGTGACGGCACATACACGAGCGACATCGGAGGCGCCGTTCGCTGTCAGACCGTGTCGCGAGGGGCACAACCGCGCATCTGTGATCGCCGGAACGACACATGCGCCGCAAGAATCACGACAGCAAGTCTACGCCTGCGGCGCCCGTGCATCGAGCTCGCAGCTCGGCGTGGTCGGCGGCACGGTGTGACAACCCCATTCAGGCCGGGGACTGCCGCTTTGGAACCGGGCGTAGTGGCCGATAACTAAAAAGGATGGCTCTTCTTCGGGCGGTGGTCACTGCGGGCGTGGTGGTGAGTCTTGCCTGGCCGGCAATGGGGGCGGCGGGTAGGCCCGCTGCCGGCCGCATCGCCGGCCTGGTACGGCTGACGGTGGCGCGAGACGCCGCGCCGGCCGCCTCGGCGTACAGTCGCCGCTCGGCAGGATTCAAGCGTGTGCCGCGGCCGGCCGATATCCGCAACGTGTTGGTCTTCGTGTCGGATGCCCGCCCGTCGCCGGTGGTGTCATCGCGTGCCGTCCTGCGCCGGGCGTGGTGAAGGTCTTCTGTCACATTCATGCGCAGATGAGCGCCATCGTGCGCGTGTTCGATCACCCATGGTTCGTGACCCCAGCCGATGACCACACCTTCGTGCTCGACGCCGTACCTCCCGGTACGCACACCGTGGTGGCATGGCACGAGCGCATTGGCGAGCAGCGGGCGAAGGTGGTGATTGCCGCAGGAGAGACGGCGACAGTCGACCTCACGCTTCCGGTGCTCGAGGCCGAACAGTGAGCGGCTGATGACGTCAGGGTCCGCCGCCGATCGCGCTCCCTCGGCAACCCGTCTCGTGACACGGGTGCTCGCGACGTCGTTTGCGACGGTTGCCGCGGTGCTGGCGACGGTGTTCCTGGTCGTCAGCCTCGAGACCCGCGCCCGCGTGCGCGATGCCGTGGCAGACAAGGTCGAATCCTCGCAACAGATCTTCAGGCGGCTCGAAGCCCAACGCCAGCGCGATCTGGTCACAACGGTATCCACCCTTGCCGAGAACCCCACCCTGAAGGCTGCGGTCGACACCTACGGGATGGAAGTGCGTGACGGTACGCCGATGCAAGGCGCGGCGCTCATCGCCACTGTGCAGCGTGAGCTCGACAAGATTGCCGCCCGCTTTGCCGCCGACGTGATCGCCGTCGCCGACGTGAACGGCCGCGTCGTGGCAAGCACAGGGCGCGGGGCAGCCGATTGGCCACGGGGCATGGTGTCCGCAAGCGCACAGAACCGAGGGCTCCCGCACGGTACGGAGTGGCTCGCGGTCCTCGACGGCGGCGCGTACCGCATGCTGACCGTGCCTCTCATGCTCGACGAAGTCGCCATCGGCTCGCTCGAAGTCGGGTTGGTGCTCGACAGCCGCTACGCGGAGGAGCTTGCAGCGCTGGCGCGCGCACAGAGCGCCATCCTGGTCGGGGATCGTCTGCTGGCCACCACGCTCGACCCCGCCTCGCGCGAGGCCTTGCGCCGGGACGTGGGGCAACTCGGCCCGGGCACGTCGACCATCATGCTCGGGGGTGAGACCTGGCTCGCGCGACAGATGGCGTCGGTCGGCCCCGCAACGCTCTACACGCTGGTGTCCCTCGATCAGGAAGCGGCTTCGGCCACGCGTGCGGCGCTCAGCGCTCTGGCGCTGATCGCTGTCGGCGCACTGGTGCTCGCCGGCCTGGGAAGCTGGTGGCTGGCACGCACCCTGTCCGGCCCCGTCGATCGCCTGTCGACGACGCTTGCCACGATGGCGGCCACGGGACAATTCGACGCGGCGCTCGCGCCGACCGGCACCAGCCGGGAAGTCGACACGCTCATCCGCGCCTTCAACGAGATGATGAGCGCCATCGCGCGTGCCGACGCCGCCACCGAGGCCAGCTATCTCGGTACGATCAGGGCGCTTGCCGCCGCGCTCGACGCCCGCGATCCGTACACCTCGGGCCACTCCGAGCGGGTGAGTGCGATCTCGGTCGAGATGGGGCGTACGATGGGCCTTTCGGACAGCGATCTCGAAGTATTGCGATTGGGTGCGCTGCTGCACGACATCGGCAAGATCGGGGTGCCCGATCACATTTTGCGCAAGCCAGCCCCCCTCACGACCGACGAGCTCGAGTGCATCAAGACGCACCCGCTCATCGGCGCCAAGATCGTCCGCAGTATCCCGCTCCTCGCACAGCACCTGCCGATCGTCGAGCTGCACCACGAGCGGCCTGACGGCCAGGGGTATCCGTTCGGTCTCAGAGGCGACGCGATTCCGGTCGTGGCGCGCATCACGCATGTTGCCGATGCCTACGACGCGATGACCAGCGCTCGCGCCTATCGCCCGGCCCGCCCCTCGCACGAAGCGGTCGCCGAGCTCACGCGACATCAGGGCACGGGCTTCGACCCCGATGCCGTCACGGCGCTCATCGCGGCACTACCTGCACTGAGCGGTCTGCCGAGCTCACTCGAAGCGAACGTCTTTCAGTGGTCGTGGCCGTCGCGCGCCCGATCGCTCGCATCATGATCTCGGCACGAGCGGTCGCGGCGGCTGCCGGGCTCGTCGTGACCAGCCTCGTCAGCCTGAACGCCCAGTCACTGCCCGTCGCATTCGAGGTGGTCGCCGCCACCGACGGCGTCGTCAATTCCAGTGTCTCGAGGAAGCCGACGGGGTGGTTCGATCTGTTCGGCGCCGTGCGCATCGCGGAAAGGCTTCACGGCGTCGCGCGCCCGCTCGTGACGCGACGGGCTTTCGATGGTGACTGCCACGTGCAGTTGTACGAGTTGGGCA
>JAIVJN010000402.1 GCA_020200025.1 Acidobacteriota bacterium
CGCAGTATGGCTGCCCAATCACCGGTCCGAAAGAACAATTTGGCCTCTGTTCGATCGCGGCGCTCAGGTGAAAGGGTCTTCAGTCGTTCGTGATCTGAGGTGAGATGCTCCCCTCACGTATCTTGGTGAATGCCTCCGTCCAGGCGCTGTGCACCGGATCTTTCGCATAGCGATCCGCAGCGGCCTGGTCCTCGAACTCGATCACGAATGCGTCGTGATAACCCTGTGGTTGTACCCGTATGGCTTTGGTCCAGACATTCTTCATGCCGGGAATCTTGGCAGCCATCTCCTTCACGCCGTCGAGCACCTGTTTCTTGTCGGCGGCCGAGACGCCCTCTTTCCACTGGATCACCGATACGTGGATGATGGTCTTCGGCGTCCCAAACGTGTTCTGTGCCGCAAGCCATGTGGCCGCAGCGCTGAGCGACATCAAGATGGTCACGAGAGCGATACGAATAAACGGTGTCATCGAAGGGTCTCCTCTGGCGAACGCATCGCAAGGGTCGGGTTGCCGCAGCCGATGGCCACAATGATAGCCGCTGAGGCTGCCATCACTTCGTCAATCCCGCATCGGGCGGGCCGATTGTCACGATGCGGTCCGCCTCGAACGGTCCTATGCGTGCGCGCTGCCCGTCCGGCCACTGCACTTCCACAGCCGTCACCCGTGTGTCGGTGCCCAGCCCGACGTGCACGCGAGGATCGTTGCTCGCGAGGTAGCTAAACGCCGCGCGCACATCGCGGCGAATTCGTCGGCCCGCCACATCGATGGTGAGCTCCGCCCCGAGCGCGTCGCGCCCGTGGCGGTCCACCACGCGAAAGGCGATCCAGTGCCCGCGCGCGGACACGACGTTGCGAAGGAGATGAGGGGCGGCGTCGCGGTTGACGATGAGCACGTCCATGCCGCCGTCATTGTCCACATCGCCGAACGCCGCGGCGCGACTCGTCGCCACGAGCGGAGTGGCCGTGCCTCCGCCCGGACGGATCTCCTCGAAGCGCGCCCCAGGCAGCCCGCGCATCAAGATGTTTGGCTCGGCGTATGGGTCGTCGCCGTAGCGTTCCGACTGGAGGCCGACTCGCCCGTTGGCCTCGTAGAGATCGAGCACGCCGTCGTTGTCGAAATCGACCAGTGCCATGCCAAACCGTGTGAAGCGCCGGCTCGCCGTGCGCAAGCCGGCCGAGACCGTCGCGTCGACGAAGTAGCGGCCTTCGTTCCTGAAATACGAATCGGGCTCCGTGTCCAGGTTCACGACGAGCAGATCCTGGTCACCGTCGCCATCGACGTCGGCTGCGTGGACGCCCATCCCGGCCTTGGGCGCGCCGTCCTGATCGATCGCAACCCCCTGAATGAGCGCGGCCTCGACAAAGCCGCTTGGGCCGCCGTTCATCCACAGATGGTTGGGCGTGCCGTCGTTGGCGACGAAGATGTCGAGGCGCCCGTCCGCGTCGAAGTCGGCGGCGACCACACCGAGGCCATTCCCCACCGCACGCGTCAGACCGGCGCGCGCGGACACGTCGACGAAGGTGCCGTCGCGTTGGTTGTGGAAGAGGAGCGCGGAGGTGGGCGCGTCGTAGTTCTTCGGGCTGCAATAATCGAGCACGCCGGTCAGGCTATAGCACTCCCGCTCGGACCCGACGCTCCAGTCGATGTAGCGCGCGACGAACAGATCCAGCCAGCCGTCCGTGTCATAGTCCAGGAATGCGGCGCTGGTGCTCCAGCCGGCCCCGCCCACCCCGGCTTTGCGCGTGACGTCGGTGAACTGGCCGCGACCGTCGTTCAGGAGCAGCACGTTCTCGTCGAGGTTCGTGACGTAGAGATCCGTGTCGCCATCGTTGTCCACATCGCCGGCGGCCACGCCCATGCCGTATCCCGGCGCCGCCGCGCCGCTGTTCGCCGTGACGTCACTGAAGAAGCCGCGGCCATCGTTGCGAAAAAGACGGTTGCCTTCGCCCTTGCCCGCTCGGTTCTGCACCTCGCCGCTCTGGACCAGATATGCGTCGAGATCGCCGTCGGCGTCCATGTCGAAGAGGGCCGCGCCGCCCCCCATGATCTCGGGCAGCAGGAAGCGGTCTCGATGTCCTGACTGGTGAGTCCACACCAGACCGCGAGAGCGAGCGACCTCCTCGAACCAGACCGTAGACGACGAAGCGGCTCCCGTGTCCGCCGATGTGGCAGCGGGTTTCTCCGATCGCGATCCTGCGGGCGGCGCCTCAGGCTGCGAGCCCCGGCATGCGGCCAGGGTCACCACGAGGGCGACCGCCGTGAAGCCGCGCGCCCGCAGCTGTGCCATCTCTATCGCGTCTACCAGGGCTGATGCCATGGAGCCAAAGCTGAAGTCAAAAGAAAAAAGCCTTCTGCCTTCTGCCGTCCTCGTCGGCTGCTGGGTCTCATCAGCGTGCTGCCGCCTCATCGACGGTGCTGTTCGACAAACGCCCGTGCCTGCTGCAGTCGCGGGCTCGCCGGATCGATCTGCGCGCCGCGGCGGAGGGCAAGGACCGCCTGTTCCACTGCTCCAAGCCGTGCGTGCGCCATCGCGAGGCCGGCCAACGCGTCGACTGACACCGGGTCGGTGCTCAGTGCCGCTTCGAAGTCGCCCAGGGCTTCACGCGCGCGGCCTTGTTCGACGTGGATGAGCCCGATCCAGACCCGCGGACCTGCGCGGCGAGGGTCATGCTCGAGCGCCGATCGGAAGCACGCCGTTGCTTGGTCAGGCTTCTGCGACCGCCACAGGATCATGCCTCGAGTCTCGAGCGCGCTCGCAGACCGTGGTCTGAGCTCGAGCGCGCGGTCGGCATGTCGGGTTGCGGCGACGAGCGACTTGGCAAGGAGATGCGCGGTCGCGAGACTCAGATGCGCGTCGAAGTTGGCCGGATCGCGTTCGACCACGGCCTCGAGGGTGCGGATCCCCTCCGCGGGCCGCCCCCCGGAGACATAGATTCCGCCCAGATGCGCCTGCAAACCGACATCGTCCGGGCGCTCGCGTTGGAGACGCTCGAGCAGCGGGATGGCGCGATCGAAGTGGCCGTCGAGCGCGTAGCCCGTCGCCTCTTTCAAGGTGGCCGCGAACCCGCGGCGATACGCGGCCACTTCGTCCGACCAGGGATCGCGCCAGCTCGGTTCGCCGCGTGTCCCCACCGCCAGCGCGAACTGCGCATCATCCGCGCGGCCCAGCCGCCGATACGCGGTGCCGAGCAACTGCAACGCATAGCGATCGCCCGGGCGTCGCTCCAGAAGTTGCTCGAGGGTCGTCACGGTCGCGGCCGCGTCACCGCGTGCGAGCGCGAGCCGCGCCAGACCAAGCGATCCACCGGGATCATCCGGGCCCAGCGACCGCGCGCGTTCGAAGGCGATCTGAGCGCCCGCGAGATCGGCCGCGTCGAGAAGCCAGAGTCCTCGTCGCCAGTGTGCCGGAGGATACGAGCCGTCAACCTCGAGCGAACGGTCGAGGGCGGCCATCGCGCTCTCCTGCTCGCCAAGCCGCCCGCGTACGAGCGCAAGTCGGTACCACGTGCGTGCCGCCGTCGGGTCGAGCTCGGTGGCACGACTGTAGGCGCGGGCCGCAAGGCGGGCGAAGCCGTTTGCCTCAGAGGCGAGTCCGAGGCGCCTCCACGAATCGGCCTGGCGCGGTGTCGACGCGACAGCCTCCAGATGTTGCGCGATGAACGCGCGCACATCGCGATCCATCTCGCCGTACTCCGCGAGATCGGGAATCTCCGCGGTCGGCGATCGTCCCCACCACGCGAAAGTACCGGCCGCGATCGCCACGACCAAAGCGACAAGCCACCACGATGGTGATGTTGTCCTGGCGCTGCGCGTTGATCGGTTCCGCCAGAATCCGCTGCGTGCCGTAGTTCAGCGTGGCATTGAACACGCGCCCGAACGGCTGACCGGACTGATGGCGGAGCGCAGGCGAGATCCGCACGCCCCACTTCGCGTCCACCGACCCGTTGACTTTTGCCGACCAGGTCGTGAAATTCAAGCGGCCACCGTCGGTGTTGATCGCGTCGTTCGGAGTCGAGACCGCTTCGGTTTCGCGGATCCGGTTGCCGAAATAGACGTCCTCGAGATCCTGGTTCCAGCGCATCGAGAACGATCCCTGCATCGACCAGCGGCCGGTCTGCCGCTTGGTGCCCGTGATCTCAAAGTTGTGGAACTCGGCGACGCCTGCGAGGTTCGTCCGCGTGTTGACCACCGGTGCCAGCCGCGCCTGCTCGCTCAGGTTGAACACGTTGAACGCCCGGCCGTCGTCTCCTGTGCCCAACCTGCCGTCTGGTCCGGGATCCTGCACGGTCGTGGGCACGTTGTAGGCCGAGAGGGGCCGATTTATGTTGACGAGCCCGTTGTGGTTGTCGATCCGGCGATACACGTACCCTGTGTGGAGGGCGAAGTTCGGGAAGAGCTCATGCTCGAACCAAGCCGCGAGCTCGTTGGTGAGCTGGGCGTCCAAGTCCGGATCGAGCACAGCACTGCCCGCGCCGCCGCGCTGAGTAATGAGGCTGCCTTCCTCGCCCGGCTCCCACCGCCCGTTGGCGTTGGTATCGGCCCAGTTGTAGCGCCGGTACCAGTCGGGCGGGTTCTGATTGATCTGCTCGGCGACGCCGGTGCCGGGATTCCACCAGTAGCGGCCATAGTTCGCCTTCATCACGGTCTTACCGTTGCCGAAGAGGTCGAACGTGGCGCCAATGCGAGGCGCCGGCAGGTTCCACGAGATGAGGTCGTCGACCGCGGCGAAGCTCAACTGCGTCGTATTGAACCTGCCGACCGGAGGTCCTTCCTGTTCGGGCAGGAAGTTCCGATAGCGATCGAACCGTAGACCGAGATTGAGCGTGAGACGATTCGAGACCCGCCACGTGTCCTGTACGTACGCGCTCATCGTCCACAGGCCGTTCTCGGAGTTGGAGGGCGTCTGGAACAGGTCAACCTCCCGAGCCACACCGTTGTTGAGGTAGTGCAGCACGTCGCCGGGCACCACCCCGTTCACACCCTTGCCGCGGATGAACGTGAACGTCTCATGGAGCAGTTCGCCGCCGAACTTGAAGTTGTGGCTGCCCGCCCAATTGTCGTTGAAGTAGCTCAACGAGCCGAGCAATTGGTTGCGCTCGGGGATGTTGAACCAGCCATCTCGATTGCCTCCGCGCACCAGGTTGTTGCCGATGTCCTGGTAGGCCAGATCTTCAGTGCGCCGGAAATTGGGCCACTCGTACTTGAACTGCCCGCCACGGACCTCGAAGAACATCGAGTCGTTCAATACGCTGTTCCATTCGCCCTTGTACGTGTGGCCCCAGTACTGCTGGCGCCAGGTCGAGTCCTCCGACTCGTGTCGCGCGACCAGGGCGCCGATCCGGAAGGTGTCCATCCGGTTCGGCTGCAGCTTGCGACCGCCGCCCGCGTAGGCGATCAACTTGTTGTTGGTCGTCATTGCATAGGTCGCCTTGCCTGACAGGTTGCGAAGGCTCGTTTCGAAGGGCTTCACCGGGAAGTTGGGCAGCAGCGACTTGATGTTCTGGTCGCGCGCCGAGAAGTACCACCACAGCTTGTCCTTCTTGATGAAGCCGCCGATGTCGGCGTTCAGATCGCGGTAGCTCTCCATCCGGTTCAGATCCGAGGGCTGCAGCTGGCCGCAGTTGCCGGCAGGGCACAGCGCGGTCTGCGAATCGTCGATGTTGCGCGCCTGGATATCCTTGCTCTGGTAGTCGGCGTACGCACGACCACGATAGACATTACCGCCCGACTTGCTGATGAACTGCGTCAGGACGCCCGGTGTCGGCATCTCGGCGCCATGGGTGCCGCTGCCCACCGATACCTCGTCGACCGAGCCGTAGTCGTAATACCATCCGGCCGCGCTGGTCCCTTCGGTATTGATGATGCCTTCGACCATCGGACGATGCTGGTCGGACTTGGTGTCGTAGGCATAGTACGGGGTCTGCGTCCCGGCGGCGCTTCCGCCGACATCCACGCGTTGCACCTGGATCGACGGTGACGCCGCCAGCACGGTCCAGAAGTCCCGTGCGTTGGGCAGTGACGCCAGACGCTCCACGTCGAAGCTGGTAGAAGTGGCGGTCGAGGTCACGTCGACAACGGGTGATTCGCCAGTCACCGTAACGGTCTCCTGAAGCGAGGCCACTCTCATCTCGACGTTCACCGTGCCGGTGAAGCCGAGCGTGATACGGATGTCCTCCCGTACCACAGTGCCAAAGCCAGGGAGCTCGTAGGCGAGACGATACTCGCCAGGCGGAACCGCCGGGAAACGGTAGTCTCCCTCGTCGCCCGTGACCGCCGTCCGAACGCCCTGCAGGGCAGGGCTCGACGCTGTGACGGTGACACCGGGAAGGAAGGCCCCGGTCGCATCCGACACCTTGCCATTGATGGACCCCGTGGTCGCCGTAACCGACTGGCCGGCCGCGAGGGTCGTGAAAGCCGCCAAAAACCCGAACGCCGCGAGCACCATCCGAATCCTAGACATAACCTCCTCCGGAGCGCGAGAATCCCGTGGGGCAAAGCAGGAGACGAACAACCGCACGCCGAACGCAACAAATGTAGCGACCGTTACCCTACATCGGGCCGAGGGCCAAGACAAGCCGATTTCACAGGGCTGCCGGACCGGCAGTGATAGGCGCGAATGTCGGCGCCATTGCCGCGCCGCCCGGTCGCCCCGACCGTCCCGCAAGGCGAGAATTCGTGCATGGCTTGGGCCCCCACGTCACGTATAGTTCGCCCTGCAGGGTGCTGTGGAGACTCCAGCAACCTGAAAGACGGAAGTCAAAAGGCAGACGTCAGAAAGCGAAAAGCTCCAGGGACGTCCCGATTTCTGACTCCGAGTTCTGACTGTCACTTCGGGCCACGAGCTTTGTTGCGGCCTGGGAGGAGGAATGTATGCGCCGGATGGGACTTCTCGTTTTCCCGGTCCTGGTTCTTGCCCTTCACACCTCGCCAGCCGCACAGACCAGCACGTGGCGTCCCGCGATCCTCGCCGATCACGGCATGGTCGCCTCAGGGCACGCGCTCGCGTCCGAGGTCGGTCTTCGCGTCCTCAAGTCTGGCGGCAACGCTGTTGATGCCGCTGTTGCCGCCTGGGCGGTCCAGGGGCTTACCGAGCCGGAGATGACCGGCCTCGGCGGCGACATGTTCATGC
>JAIVJN010000403.1 GCA_020200025.1 Acidobacteriota bacterium
CGCGCGACACCCTGATGGAAAAGGCCCGCCACATGGTGGACGACACGATTGGGTCGACTCGCGACGCAGGCCCCGCGGTTTAACTCACGGCGAGATGGGCGGGGGAGTTTTGCCCCAGGACGATGTCAGGCGGGTTTCTCGACCCGCCTGACATTGGCCCCCCCTCAGCTCCGCCTTCGCGGAGGCTCGCGCCGCCCGTAGCCTTCGATTGGGTTGTGGGCCCTTCGATTGGATCGTCGGGCGCCGCCAGTCGCTCCGCGGCGACCTAGCAGGTTGCTGAAAAACCAACCCGAAAGGGAGAAGTCAAAAGGCAGAAGTCAGAAAGCAAGAATCTCGAGGAGAATTTCATTTCTGACTTCTGACTCAGGGCTCGGGGCTTTTTTCGTCAGCCTCTAGACTGAGACCGTTTCCACGCTACTACCACTCGGCGGCACGGACGCTGCGCGCTGCTTGCGATACGCGGCGGCGGCGACCCGTCCCAGCTTTTTCTTCTCGCCAGGCCGCTTTTCTCCCGGATCTTTGCCGTGGGGCGAAGCGTGCTCGATCTCTGCGTTCATCTCCGCGCCGACAAGCAACGCCAAGCCGGACACGTAGAACCAGAGAAGCAGCACGATGACGCCACCGACTGCGCCGTACGCCGCGCTGTAGTCGGTGAAGTTGGCGATGTACATTTTGAAGCCGAGAGATATCAAAAGCCACAGGGCCGTTGCCGCAACTGCCCCGGGCGACACCCACTCCCACGCCTGCTCGGCATCGGGGCCGAAGTAAAACACGATGCCGATCGCGACCGTCACGAGCGCAAACGCGAGCGGCCATTGCAGCACCTTCCACGTCCACTCGAATGCCGCGCCCAGTCCGAATCGGGCTGCCACGCTCTCTGCGAGGGTCGGTCCGGCGAGCACCAGCATGAACGACACGACCACGAGCAGCGCGAGCGCTACGGTCAGAGCAATCGACACGAGGCGAGTCTTCCACCAGGGACGTCCCTCTTCGATGTCGTAGGCGCGGTTGAGTGAGGAGACGATCGAGACCATCGCCGCCGAGCTACTCCACAATGCGCCGACGAAGCCCAGTGTCAAGATGCCGCCGTCCTCGGACTCCGAGAGGCGGTGCATCTGCTCTTCAATGATGCGCAGCACGTCGGGTGGGGCGAACGAGCCGAGCGCGCCCAGCGCCTGATCGGTCACCGAGCTCAACGAGAAAAAGCTCGCGAGACCGATCAGAAACAGGAGCGCCGGAAACAGTGCGAGAAAGAAATAGTAGGCTAGCTGAGCCGCGAGGCCGAAACAATCGTCGGCCACGAACTCGCGTCCAGTTCGTTTGACGAGCTCGAACCAGCTGATCGGGATCTTGAATGTATCAAACACGCACGCGCGAGATGCAATCGGATAGCCAAATAGACCGATGACGGAATGAGGATTGAAGGAATGCACTCCCTCATTCCTTCATTCCCTCATTGTGTAATTTTCCATCGGCTGGTCACGCGCGCAATCTCGCCGCCGGGCGCCCAGACGACGAGGACGCGCGCCCCGGCCGCACCTGTCTTGTGACGGACCGTATCTGTCGCGCGAATGCTCGCAGCCTTACCGGGAGCGAGCACGATCGACGTTCCATTGACCACTTGCTCCAACTCGCCCTCGAGCACGTACATCGTCTCGGTGACGCCGTGCCGATGGTCGTTGGAATCACTGTTAGGCGGAAACGTCAGCTCGGCCATCTCGACCTCGGTGCCTTTCAGCACCTGCTCGTCCACGAGAACGCGCATGGTCGTGCCCGCCGGACTTTGAAACGTCCTGGCGGGTGGGGTAGTGCTTTGCCGAGCAGCCCCGACGTAGGCCGTCAGGATCGCCGCATAAACTACGATGCATGCGAGCAGCATTTGTCTCACCGCGAGCTCCTTTTCGAACGATAGACTGTGTGTGGCTTCGGCCTTCCTGTCTGAGCGATAGGAACACAAATCGGCGCGCCACGGCAATCACGAGCGCGTCGTCGTCATCATGATCGCGATCGCTCTTCGCACAATGGCCACGCCATCGGCCGGGCTCGCGCTCGGCGCGCTGCTGTTGGTGGCGTGCCGGGAAAACAGACCGGCGCTCGCACCGCACATGGTGTCGCGCACGCATCTGGCTATGGGCTCCGAGGTTCGCGTCAGTGTCTGGACTCCTGATGAAGGCGCAGCGGAAAAGGCGATGGTCGCGGCCTTTGCCGAGTTCGACCGGCTCGATGGTCTTTTCAGCGTGTGGAAGCCGGCGAGCGACGTGCTCCGCCTCAATGCCGCCGCCGGGCGCGCGCCCGTGCGTGTGAGCCCAGCGACCCGAGACGTGCTGCGTCAAGCGCACGAGCTGAGCGTCCGAACCGCAGGGAAGTTCGACGTCACCTTCGGCGCGCTGAGCGACGTCTGGAAGTTCGATCACGATCAAGACAACCGAATTCCGACCGCAGAAGAGATTGCTGCCCGCGTGCCGCTCGTCGACTATCGGGCGGTGGTCGTCGACGAATCGGCCGGAACGGCGTTTGTCTCACGTCCGGGTATGCGGATCCACTTGGGTGGCATCGGCAAAGGCTATGCGGTCGATCGCGCGGTCGATATCCTGCGCCGCGCTCACCTGCGCGACTTCATGGTGCACGCTGGCGGCGACCTGTTCGTGTCCGGCCAACCCGGCGATGCGCCGTGGCGCCTGGGCATCAACGATCCACGCGGTGGGCCGGACGAGAGCTTCGCCACCGTCGAGCTCCACGACCGCACGTTCAGTACCTCAGGTGACTACGAGCGTTTCTTCGTGCGGGATGGCACACGGTATCACCATCTGCTCGACCCCGATACGGGCCAGCCCGCGCGCGGATGCGTCAGCGTCACCATCGTGGCGAGGACGGCGACCGTGGCGGAGGGCTACTCGAAAGGGGTGTTCATCCTTGGCCCAAAAGCCGGCATGGCGCTCGTCGAACGCGTCCCGGATCTCGACGCGGTGATTGTGACCGCCGCCAACGAGGTATTGATTTCGAGCGGCTTGCAAGGACGGGTACGCGTGCACCGCGTGCCTACGGCCGCACGGCCGTGAGTGGGATCACCTTCTTCGCCTTGTAGGCGAGAATGCGCCAGTGCGGGCACACGCTCTTGTCCGCGTACAGGCGCTCGCAATCGTCGCAGCGGACGCACTCGGTGACGAGGATCCCGGGCCCCTCGACGGCGCCCCACTCGCAAGCGCGTTGACAAATGCGGCAGGTGTTGCACTCCCTCCAGCGCTTGATGCGGAAGATCGTGAGATACGACAGCAGTCCGAGCGTGGCGCCCACCGGGCAGACAAAGCGACAGTAGAGATTGCGCACGAAGATCGTGGCGATCAGGAGCAGCCCGAGGCCCATCCACATCGGTGTCGTTTCGAACAACCCGAACATCCAGAAGGGCTCGACGTAGCGATAGATCATGGTGTCGCGTGTCACGAGAAAATACGCGATGGTTGCTCCGAGCAGGCCGAACTTGATCCAGGCCGCGCGCCTCTCGAGCGACTTTGGCACGGCCATGCGCCAGCGATCGGGCAGAACCGCGTCCATCAACTGCGTGAGCGCGCCGAACGCGCACACCCGTCCGCAGTAGAGCCGCCCCCAGAGCACCGTCGACACGAGCGTGAAGCCGGCGAACAGATACCACGCAAGGTTGTGCTTGACGACCGGCAGGCTCCAATCGAGGACGCTGAAGACGTTGGTGATGGAGATGAGATAGCTCTTGGCGAACCCCATGTAGCCGACGGCAGCGACGAGCGTCGCATACTTCAACGCCACGCTTCGTCGCCTGAACCCGTAGAGAGTTAGTGCGAGGAAC